>CAZUHG010000112.1:0-1538 GCA_964620515.1 uncultured Candidatus Bathyarchaeia archaeon | reverse complement strand
TCAGATGGCGGGAATAGCTGCGCTAAGAGGTCCGCAAGACCATGTGAAAGACTTGGTTGAAAGGCTTAAGCTTAGAAGAGACTATGCTTGGAAGAGGCTGAATGAGATTGAAGGGATAAGCTGCGCAAAACCAGAAGGCGCGTTTTACGTTTTTCCAAAAATCCACGCTGTGGGGTCAAAGTGGAAGACTGACATGGAGTTTGCTGTTGAACTTCTAAAAGAAACTGGCGTGCTTCTGGTGCATGGTTCAGGTTTTGACCCGATTTACGGCGCTGGGCACGTTAGAGCAGTGTTCCTTCCGCCGATTGAAATGCTGGAGCAAGCATTCAGCGAAATAGAGCGTTTCGTTAAAAAGAAGTAGCGGCGAAGTCCCTGTTGCCGCTTTGTTTATTTGTAGATTGGTACTCCTTCTGCTGGGTCAACAGTTGCTTTCTGGAACGCTGCCATTAGCTTCTTTGTGACGGGACCTGGTTTTCCGTTGCCTATTTGCCGCTTGTTCACTTCTCTGATGGGCACGACTTCTGCGGCTGTTCCAGTGAAGAACACTTCGTCGGCGGTAAGCACTTGGAACGGTGTTATGTTGGTTTCAGTCACGTTGTATCCCAAGTTTTTGGCGACTTTTTTTGTAAACTGTGATGTAATTCCTGCTAACGCGCCTGTGCTGCTTGGCGGAGTGAAGATTTCGCCGTCCTTAACGATGAAGAGGTTTTCGCCTACGCCTTCAGCTATGTAACCGTTTTTGTCCAAGCAAATTGCTTCGTCAACGCCGTTTGCTGTGGCTTCCATTTTGGCTAACACGCTGTTAAGGTAGTTTAGCGATTTTATTTCGTGTGTTGCTGTGTCCACTGGGTTTCTTCTAACCCAAGTGATCATGGTGGTTATGCCTTTTTCTTTGGCTTCCTTTGACATTATTGAGATAGTGTCGGTTATGATGATTATTGAGGGGGTGGGGCATTTGCGCGGGTCTAAGCCAAGGTCGCCTTTGCCTCTTGTCACTACTAGGCGGATGTAGGAGTCTTTCATCTTGTTTTTTCGCAGAGTTTCAACAACTGCCTCTATCATTTTTTCCTTTGTTAAGGGTATTTGGAGCATCATGGCGTGTGCTGAGCGGTACAGGCGGTTGATGTGTTCTTGTAGTTTGAAGACGGTACCGTTGTAGGCGCGGATTCCTTCGAAAACGCCATCACCGTACAGGAGACCGTGGTCGTAGACTGAGATTTTAGCTTGTGATTTTGGGTAGTATGCTCCATCTATGTAGATTTGCAGTTCTTTTTCCATTGTTTTCACTTCAGTGTAGCGTTTCTTATTAGGTTATGGTCTGATATATTTTTTGGCAGTGATTCATATATTTCATTTTGTTGCTTGAAGGTTGCAAGGTGTTTTCATGGTTGTTTGTTTGCGTTTTGAACTGTTATGCGATTTTTTTTCTATACCCCCTTATTTAAAGGGAACAACATGTTTTTGGCGGTGGAAAGCGCCAATAGTGACCTACCCTCTATAGGTTTCTGCATACAATTTCTATTAGGATCCAAATAGGC
>CAZUHG010000111.1:0-1575 GCA_964620515.1 uncultured Candidatus Bathyarchaeia archaeon | reverse complement strand
GATCAACCAGGACAAAACAATCACAGCCTACTACTACTCAGCCTACGGATAAACAATAAACCAAACAAAAAACCTCTCCTTTTTTCCATCTTTAAGCGGCAAATAGACCAGCCAATGAAGGCTTAACCGTGTTTGTTGGAAAAGGATGTCCGTAAAAGGAGAATGCTGAAGGGCGAGTGCCTTAAAAGAAGTTTGCGGGTGATATCTGTTGTTTTTGCACTGGGTCTTGAAGAGTTCTGCCGCGGCTAAACTATGTAGCATACTTTGCCGTTTTCGCCGATTTGCTTTTTCAGCCATTCTGCGCTCATGAGACACCATTTTGACCCGTTGTCTTCAATGCGCAACACCAGTATTAAATCGAAATTGTCACGTTTCGCATATTCAATTAGCATGTTGTAAGCTGCTTGGCTGATTTCAACCTCAAGTTCTTGGAAATGTTCGTCTTTGGCTTTTCTCGCGTGAAAAACAGCCTTTAGCGTATCGGTGTCTTCTTGGAATTGAACATTTACCTTGTTAACAAAGTAAACGGCGTCACGGTAACTCAGGATGACATTCCGTGCATTTTCCGATTTGACTTCGCTATGCTCTCCCACCAGTAGTCAGCTTCCTTCACTGACACCCACGGAGAGGACAACAATTAAGCTCTCTTCCACCTAATGTAATATTTCTTGTTTCGACTGAACAATTCACTCTTGCAGCAAAATGGGCGGGGTCTCAAGCAGAGTCGAAAAAACGCATTAGAGTGTCAAGCTTTCCTCTGCATTTTGTTGATAAACTGACCCACATCTAGCACTAACACTACTTGACCGTTACCTAAGATTGTGGCGCCACTGGTTCCTTTGAGTCCCTTCAGGGTCTCGCTGAGCGGTTTCACCAGAATGTCCTGTTGTCTCAAAACGGAATCTACTACCAAAGCAAGTTTCGTTTTTTCATCGCCTAAGTGCGTTATCAAAAGCTCAAATTCTTCCTCGTTCGCGCCTTCAAGCCCAAGCAGCTTATGCAGGTGAACAACTGGAATGACTTTGCCTCTGACAACTATGGCGTCTGTTTTTCCCAGCAGTTTTATGTCGCTTTTCTTTGCGCGGACAATTTCTGAAACCTGACTTGTGGGTATTGTGAAAGTCTGTCCTGAGTCTTCCACGAGTATTGCCTTAATAATCGCCAACGTAAGCGGAACTTTAATGCTGGTCTTCGATCCTTTACCCAACCGCGTTTCAAACTGAACAGTGCCGCCGAGAGCCGCGATTTTTGTCTTCACAACATCCATTCCGATGCCTCTGCCGCTTGTTTCAGTGACTTCCCTGCTTGTTGAGAAACCTGGCAGGAAAATCATGCTCACCAACTCGCTTCGACTCATTTTCGAAGCTTCGCTTTCGCTTGCAAAACCTTTCTCAACGGCAGCTTCCCTGAGTCTCTCCGGATCAATTCCGGCACCATCATCTTCAACCTCAATAATGACGTTGTCGCCACTTCGCTGCGCTGACAACCGTATCTTCCCTACAGGATTCTTGTTGGTCTTTTTTCTTTCGTCAGGTGTTTCTATTCCATGGTCAATGCTGTTTCTGAGCAGATGTA
>CAZUHG010000110.1:0-1726 GCA_964620515.1 uncultured Candidatus Bathyarchaeia archaeon | reverse complement strand
CTGATACTTCGTTAGAACACCCAGTCCTAAGGCTAACCCGCTGAGAAGCAGAAACAGTGTCTTGTCTTCGCGTAACCAAAGAAAAAAGAACATCACCGAAACCGTGAAGAAAAACACCAGCATCGTCTCAATCATGGCCATGCGGCTTAGCCAAACGTACCCGGGCATAACCGCCAGCAGAGCACTAGCCACCAAAGCGGTTTTCACGCCGTATATTCGGCGGGCAAATTCGAACACGGCATAGACTGAAAGCAGCGAAAACACCACGGAAACGAGCCTGCCCGTGAACACGCTGATGCCGCCGACGCCGAAGAAGACTGCAGTTGTGAGGTCGTACATCGGCGGGTAGAACGCGTTCAAGCCGAAGTAAGTTTGCGTGTCGCCGTGAAGTAGCAGGGCGCCGCCGTTCAGGTGCGTGATCTCGTCCCACTGAATGGACATGTTAGCAAGTTCCTGCATGCCGCCGACGCCGAAGACGAGAAACAAAGCATAAGCAAGCAAGAAAAGCAGAAGCATTAGGCGCCACCTATCTGTCAAAACGCTTTTCGCCCATGCTTTCAACGAATTCAGTTGCAACTTTTTCTTGCCTCTGGTGCTTTGAGTTAGATTTAAGGGAGCAACATATAAAAAATCACCTAAGGAAACACGCTTGCCTTGGTGTTTGAACGGTTGATGCGGTTTTTTGTTTTGAGCTTTAAAGGAGCGCGCAAAATCTTTATTAAGTCTTAATACTCTATATCTACGGATAAAAGAGAGAAGGATCAAACATGAACCGCACCAAAAAAGAAAAGGTTGAAACACACACAGGTGCTTCTCTTCAAATAATAACAAAAAACGCTACCGAAGAAACAAGGGTCGATGCGGCAGACGACTACATAGAGGTTGCTTTGGAAAAAAGAAGAAAAGAAGCTAACCAGCCTCTGTACCTCAAAAGAGTATAGCAAAAAACTGCACTTCCCACACGTCAACTTCAAGTGTAGAAATAATTTTTTATACTAGATGTTCCCAACAATTTAATTCCAAAACATATGAGGTTGGATTATGGAGTTTACTGAAGCGAAAATGGGAAGGGTTTTCGTGCTGAGGTTACATGACGGCGACCGTCTTCCCGATGTTCTCGAATCATTTGCAGATGAAAAGAATGTTGACGCAGCACTTTGCTTCTTTCTAGGTGGTGCAAAAGAAAACAGCCGTGTTGTCGTCGGTCCCAAAGACTGCCACACCGTTCCACCAGAGCCGATGGTTACGCTTCTCGAGGGAGTACATGAAGTCTGCGGGGTGGGAACAATTTTCAAGGATGAAACGGAAAAACCGAAACTTCACATGCATGCAAGCTTCGGAAGAAGCGAAAGCACCATTACCGGCTGCGTTCGCATGGGCGTTGATGTGTGGAAAATAGGCGAAGTAGTCATGTTGGAGCTGACCGGCGGGAAAGCGTGCAGAGCTAAAAATAAGGAAACAGGCTTCGAATTCTTAGAAATCACATAACGCAAGTTTTCCCCGTAGGCGTCTCAAAGTTCAAGTAGTTTAATATATTATAGTTTACCATGTGCTTTCTTGTGAGGCCTGCAGTGAGAAAGCATAATTGGCTGATAATACTCTTCCTCATTGTTTTAATTCAATCATACAGTGCATCTTCAGCCTCAAGTGCCAGCGCCATTTCCAGCACCAACGAATGGACGATGTTCCGCCATGACCCAAGCCGTAGCGGCTACACAACTGGTAG
>CAZUHG010000109.1:0-1817 GCA_964620515.1 uncultured Candidatus Bathyarchaeia archaeon | reverse complement strand
TCGGAGAACACCACTGGCCAGAAACGGGCATACACGGTTTTCTGAGGCATCTGCCCGAGGAGATCTTGAAGCGGGAACACTTGAACATGGCTACTCCTTCAGAAATCATTGAAAAGCATGCTTCAGCGGGCGAGATTGACGTCCCCGAAGCAGGTGGCACTGTTTCTTGGGCTGACCTTGAAAGGGATTCAAGCGGCTGGCTCGGTAACGCTCTGCAATGGGCGTATTACACGAGTTTGCGGAGGCTTGAACCCCTTGTCAAAGAGGCGGCGGATGAAGAGTTTCTTAAGCTGTGGCGCTATTTCCAAACGAGCGACCATCTCTACTACATGTTCGCTGCAGGCGGGGCACCAGGGGAAGTTCACGCGTATTTCAGCCCTTTTCAGTCTCCTATGGACGCTTTTGTGGCTGCTCAAACGTTGCTGTTTGACTTTGAGAGCAGGCTCAGGCTTGCCACGTTAACGGCTAATGAACCTTTCCTGTTTTGTACGAAAGCTGGAAAAGAGCATTTCACGGGTGTGATGTCGTGGAGTTTAAAGGGGTTCGCGAAGGCGATTCAGACGGTTGATGTGAAAGCCGTTGAATTTCATAATCGCCGAGGAGATTTTGAGAGTTGGGCAGAGCACTCTTTGCAGGATAAGGCTTTGGCGGATAAACTCAAAGGGATTAGAACTTCAAAGCTGAAGGGAGAAGCTCTCAGAAAAGCGGTTGTTGACGCTGCGGAGAAACGGTTCAGGGAACTTAGCGCGCAAGTGCAGTCGGCAGTCAGGCTTTTCTGAACAAACTTGGATGCGCATGCGTTTATAAGTTGAGTCTACCATAGTCACTTGAAAGTAGGTGCAAGCGAAATGAGAGAAGAACTTCCTTTCCCAGAAAAGGTGTTACAGACGCTGCACAACTTATGCGCGACTGCGGCTGATTTGGCTAGGCGAGGCGAAGAAGTAGCGCGGATTCTGCAAAGGGACCAAGGAGAGATTGAAGGCATTCTTGACAAGTATAAGTCTGAAGGGTTCGCCGAGAGCTTCGTTGATAATGAAGGAAAAAAACGGTATTATCTTAATGCAAGAGGAATAATCAAAGTCTGTTCTCTTTTCACGTAGGGACAGCAGATGCGCGTTATAATTTTTTCGTGGGAGTATCCGCCAAGAGTGGTGGGGAAACTCGCGGATTACATAAACGCGTTGTCGTCTCAACTGGTTAAGAATAAGGTTGAGACGTATGTCGTCACGTACAATGATTCTTTGACTGGCGCGGTTGAAGAGGCAAGCGGAGTGAAAGTTGTGAGGGTAGCGAATCCAGTTCGCGCTCACATCGGTGTTTTAACTTGGGATTTGACTTTGAATCAGGAGGTAGAGAGAGCTGCAGCAAGCATTTACTACCAAGCAGGTAAGCGGATTGACCTTATTGATGTCTTTGACTGGCATTTCATACCAGCGGCGGTTACTCTGAAAAACGCGTTGGACATACCTTTTGTTTACTCAGTTGAAAGCTTAGAGGATCACCGTTCTCCGAGTTCGAATACGCCTTATAACATGTCGATTAAAAGTATCGAGTGGTTGGGTTTTTACGAAGCTGAAAAGGTGAGCGTCAAGTCGGAGTGGATGCGGGACGAGATTGTACGGATACACAGTGTTCCCCGTGAAAAAGTGAAGGTTGTTTCTCCCACTGCGGATTCTTGGATTAAGGATGTGTTGGAGCTGTACAGAAGTGTGGCTGGAGGCGTGAAAAGCAAGTGAAAAGCAAGTTAAGCGTTATGATGTTCAGTTGGGAGTTTCCGCCGAGAGTTATAGGTGGAATATCGCCTCATGTTTTCTTTT
>CAZUHG010000108.1:0-1825 GCA_964620515.1 uncultured Candidatus Bathyarchaeia archaeon | reverse complement strand
AATGAAGCAAGTTATGAAAAGCCTGAAGCACAACGGCATATACGTTCCATCTTACAATTACCAAGGTTTCAGCATCAAAATCAACGGAACCATGATAAAGCTGTCTGAAAAAAGCGAGCAGATGGCTATCGCTTGGATAAGAAAAACAATGTCCCTTACGACTCCACCAGACAAGGTTTTCATGAAAAACTTTATGCAAGAATTTTTGGACCAGTTGAAAGAGGAAAACCCCGCCCTGCAACTTCTCAATTCATTCACCGAGGAGTACCTCAAAAACATAGACGCCGCCGAACCGGAAGACGTAACAAACCCTGACTCCGACATCCGCAAAGCCATCAACTTCACCGAGGTCGCCAGCTACATAGAAGGGGAAAAGCAGAAGAAGGAGCGCATGGGTAAAGAAGAGAAAAAGAAGTTGGCTGCGGAACGCAAAGCCATCCGCTTGGAGCGGAAGGAGAAGTATGGTTACGCGGAGGTTAACGGGAAAAAGCTGGAGATAGCCAACTGGACTGCTGAGCCTTCATGCCTGTTTGCTGGTCGCGGTGACCACCCACGCCGAGGAAAATGGAAAGAAGGACCACAGGAAAAAGACATCATACTAAATTGGCCTCTAGACGAGAAAGGCAAACCTTTGTTCCCAGCGCCTCCAGGTAACTGGAAAGACATTGTTTGGGAGCCCAACAAGATGTACGTGGCTAAGTGGGCGGACAAGCTTACGGGGAAAATCAAGTACGTCTGGTTCAGCGACACGGCTTTTATCAAGCAGAACCGCGAGAAAGAGAAGTTCAAGAAGGCAGAGAAGCTTGGCAAGAACATCGCTGCAATTGAACAGCACATCATGAAGAATTTGGACGCGAAAGATGAAACGAAACGGAAAGTTGCCACGGTGTGCTGGCTGATCCTTAAGCCGAACATGAGGGTGGGCGACGAAAAGGACCCTGACGAAGCCGACACAGTGGGTGCAATCACTCTGCGCGCAGAACACATCAAAATAGAAGGAGACACGCTGCATTTTGACTTTTTAGGAAAAGACTGCGTCCGATGGGAAAAAAGCTTGCTAGCACCCGCCGCGGTAATCAGAAACATCGAGCATTACAAAAATGCCAGCAAGGAATACTTGTTTGAGGGTGTTGACTCCAAAAAGGTTTCGCGGTTTCTTTCCCAGAAAATGCCAGGGTTAACTGCTAAAGTTTTCCGCACTTGGAGGTGCACAAAAACCGTGAAGGAAGAGCTTGCTAATAGCGGAACAAAGAAGGAAGACCCTGAGTACGTGAAGAAGTACAATGCGAAAATGGCTAACTTGAAGGTAGCTGAGGTTGCTAATCACAAGCGGATGGTTTCGCCTAAGTTTGAGGAGCGCTTAGCCAAGAAGGAAGACAAGCTCAAAGAGATGGAAACGCAGTTGGAGCAGAAGAAGGCGGAGGGCAAGAAAACTGAGGCGCTTGAAAACAGAATCGAAAAAGCACGGCTGGACATTGAATTGACGAGGCTGACGAAGGAGTACAATTTGGGCACGTCGCTTAAGTCTTACATTGACCCGACGGCTTACGTGCAGTGGGCGCGGAAAGTGGATTTTGACTTGGAAAAGTTTTATCCCAAAACGCTGCGGAACAAGTTCAGTTGGTCTTTGCAGGGCAAAACGGCTGAAGACGAAACCGAGTGCTCGGCGGCATGAACCTTAAAGAGACGAAAAACGGCACCATAATCGAAGTGTTTGTTAAGCCAAACCAACCGAAATTTTCAGTGAAGCTGGATGGCGACGAGATAATAGTTTCATGCACTGAGGAGCCAGTTAAAGGAAAAGTAAACAAGGAACTCATAAAGG
>CAZUHG010000107.1:0-1910 GCA_964620515.1 uncultured Candidatus Bathyarchaeia archaeon | reverse complement strand
TCTTCCGCAAACCGCCTCCGCCTCCTGAAACCGAATAATTTTTGCCGCAGAATTTTTAGGCGTTAAACACCATAAGACTAACTATGACCGAACAACTACTGCACAATCAGCTGGCAAAATATTATGACCGCATCTACTCCTTCAGAGACTATTTAGACGAAGCCGTTCGCATACAAAACCTAATCATGAAATATCTAGAAACAGGAGGAAACACCCTCCTCGACGTTGCATGCGGCACTGGACTACACCTGAAACACCTGAAAGACGACTTTTCCTGCACAGGCATTGACGCCAGCAAAGCCATGCTCAAAATCGCAAGAAAAAACGCAAAAGGAGTCACCTTCAAAGAAGCAGACATGAAAACTATGAAACTCGACAAACAATTCGACGTCATCACATGCCTGCTCAGCTCAATCGGTTACGCAAAAACCAACTCAAACCTGGAAAAAACCATCCAAAACTTTTCCAAACACCTCAAAAAAGGCGGCTTAGCACTAATCGAACCATCACACGCAAACTCATTCTACGTAAAAGGTGAACCACGCATAACAATCCATGACGGAAAAGACGCCAAAATCGCGAGAATCAACGTGCCAAAAATCAGGCAAACCACCGCTTCCCTGCAAATGCATGTTCTAATCGCTGAAAGAGGAAAAGACGCCAAATACTTCATAGACCGCCATGAACTAGGCCTTTTCGGAATCAACAACACACTCAAATGCATGAAGACTGCAGGTTTAAAATCAAAATACCTAAAAAACGGCTTGATGACTGGAAGAGAATTATTCGTAGGAATCAAAAAATAAAGCGATAGATAAAAGCCAGCGTTGATTTGTGCAGGTAAACAGAAAAATGCTTAGGCGCTCAGAATATATGCGCACCTATGAAATCCTCGCAGATTCCTGTAGCGTGGCATTCAGCTTCTTCGTCTACCAGATGAGCTGTTCCGTCAGGGCAGTAGACTTTCTCACCTTTGTTGACTTTTCTGTAGCGCTTGCTGCACACTTTCATTTGTGAGCAACCATCGCAATCTCTTGATAGCAGTTTTCAGTCGCCTCCTTTGTGTTATCCGTTGGCGAGACCAGCCTTTTTGCTGAACAAGGTGATTCGCTTGTTCGCAGGTGAGCTGTCAAGCCTCGGTGAAGTCACATGGAAATGAAAGCGACGCTTTTAAACTTTGTTCATAAAAACGAATAAATCGCCTTTCTGAATATACAATACTCAGCTGAAAAGATTAAACTTTCTCTGAAAAGAATAACTATGCTTCAGAACCCCTCATAATGGATTATCTGGCTTAAGGGTCTTCTGTTTCTCTGCGATGCCGTTTTGTTGGGGTAGCCGACGGGAATCATAGCCACAGGTCGTATTCCGTTCGGGGTTCGTAACGCCTTTTTTGCTTCGTTTTCATCGAATGCACCTACCCAGCATGTGCCCAGCCCCAACGAATATGCGGTTAAGAGAATATTTTGAGTCGCAGCTGCCGTGTCCTGTATGCAGTACAACGTTTCGCCGCGGTGTCCGTAGCCCATTGAAGCGCGGTTTTCGTCCGCGCAAACTACAATCACGACAGGTGCTTCTTCAACGAATACTTGGTTAGCGGCTTGGGCAAGTTTCTTTTTTGTGTATTGTTTTCTGGCTATTACGAATTCCCATGGTTGAATGTTTCCCGCGGACGGCGCATGCCTTGCCGCGTCAATGAGTTTTTCAACTGCTTCTTCGGGCACGTCTTGCGGTTTGAAGGCTCTTATGCTTCTTCTTCCTTTGATAGCTTCTGAAAGTTCCATAAGGCTTCACACGTCTAGAGCATTGGCATTCTTGCGTAAAAGCCTTAAGTTGCAGTTAGCGTTTATTATTGTTGGATGATGAGCTTTAGAGTCACAGAGCCAACGCGGTGATAATGACTCGACGGG
>CAZUHG010000106.1:0-1913 GCA_964620515.1 uncultured Candidatus Bathyarchaeia archaeon | reverse complement strand
GAAACAAAGATTGGATACTGGATCCTGAAGAGACTGACCGTGTTTTTCTTGGAGATATTCTAATAACCCGCGGAGCGCCCGCCGGCATCAAGGAGTTTAAAGATTTAGCTGAAGGAAGACTTGCAAAATTGGAGGACTAACAATGGTGGAGCATAAGCACGACGTTTTCGAAGAAATTGTGACACGCTTCGTTGAGCTCAAGAACACCTCTGAGCTTATGATTGACTTAGCTTATTCATCACTCATGCTGAACAGCAAAGAACTGGCTGAAGAAGTACAACGCCTTGAAGAGTATATGGATAAACTGCATACAGATTTTGAGCTTCTAGCTTTGACCAGCGGCTTCAAGAAAGAAGAAGCTTCTGGCTTCTTAGGGCTTATACGGTTGGGTGTGGCGACCGAAAAAATTGCGGATGCCGCGGCTGAGATGGCTGAAGTGGTGCTGAGAGAAATTGAACCGCATCCAGTGTTGAAGCTAGCTATAAAGGAAGCAGAAGAAACAGTTGCTCAAGCATGCGTGACCGAAAATTCTCCGCTTGTTGACAAAACTCTGAAAGAAGCGCGTGTGCCCGAAGAGACAGGCATGTGGATCTTAGCTATAAAACGAGGCGAAAAAAGTTTGCGCCCCAAACCTGACACAAAAATTCAACTGGGCGATGTGCTGATAGCTTCAGGTTACGCCGAAGGCGTTGAGGACCTCCAAAAGCTCGCTTCTCCCACACAGCAATGCAACATTGAATAGTTTAGATACTTATTTTTGCTTCATCAATACTATAAACGGGTAATTCTTACTTACTTGTACAGGAGGGCTATCCATATCCCAGATTGAAGCGAAACCCAAAAAAAGTAGCACGTTTACTTGCCCAAATATCTCTTGCGGCAAAGTTTTCGATAAGCCACTTAAGGCTTTAAATTTGCAGCAAGATACTGGGGAACCCTACGATGCGTGTCCGTACTGCTTAACTGAAATAAAGGTTGTTGATGAGCCAACCGTTACTTATGATGAACCAGAAACCTTTGAACTAACAGAACCTGAACCAGAAGAAATTGAAACCGAAGTTGAAGAGACGCCGCAAGTGGAAGAAAAGGTTGAAACCCCTGAAGCGCCATCTGAATGCGCTCATTACCTTGGCTATCTGAGTGAAAAATCCTCAAAAGATAACATTCCCGACGAGTGCATGATGTGCAAAGACATAGTTACGTGCATGCTAAAGAAAATGAAGGAGTAAGTCGGTTCTTCGTGTTACACACACCTCTTTATAACGCGTCAATTAGTTCTCTAAAGTACCGCTAGGAGGCATGCGTCTGTCGGCTACTTCGCAAGAAACCACTCCAGAAATTGTCACGTCTGCGACTCCCCAAGCGAGAAAAATGAACGCTGAAATAGTTACAACTATGACTACTTCCTTTTTAAAAAGACTGGGGCACAAGGGCGGCTTGAAGCCTAAACGGGTTTCTTTAGAAGGAGAAGTTTACACAGTTGAGGTTGAGACAAAAAAATTCACGGCTGTTGTTCGAGTTGCCGCAGAGACGCGTGAAATCAGGGAATATGATGTGCAACCTAAAAGCGAAGAAGGATTTTTCTCTTCCTTTTCTCCAAAAGTTCTTTTAACCGTGTTTATTATCTCTGCCGTAGTTAGTGTTGGTTTATACTTCGGCTTCCAAATGCTTGGACTGTAATTCCTTTATTTAGGACAATTTTCAAAAGCAGAACAATTTCTAAAATTAAAAAAACTATAGAATTGGGAAATTTAGGTGTTAGATTGTATAACAACTGGTGTTTTAGCTTTTCTTTTTCGCCGTCTTTTCTTCTGTAGATTCTGCCGTTTCCTCTATCTCTGTCGTGATTTCTTCTATTGGTTTCGGCGGTGGTGTAGTGGCCATTGTCCAGCCAATCCATGCGCCTATGAACA
>CAZUHG010000105.1:0-2193 GCA_964620515.1 uncultured Candidatus Bathyarchaeia archaeon | reverse complement strand
GGTTCTGTTACCTCTGTGACTGTTTCATCTCCCTGTTACTTTTCGTCTGTTGGCTTGCGTTTTGTATTAGAGTAAGCCACTTGTTATTTCCCTCCACTTTTATTCCGCAAGCTTCTGCTGGAGTTTTACCGAGTGCGTCATGTTCTCTTATGAAATTGTGGTAAAGTTGGTAGCCTTGCAGAATCGGTGTTCGCTTGCGCTTTAATCCTCTCATTGTCTTTTCTCTGTCTCGGATTTCACCGTTCATGCGCTCCATCTTGTTATTGTTGTGTTGTTTACCACTCAAAGTGATTTTCCGTATGTGCTGTGTTCCGTCGAAAGCCCATTCACATGCCTTAGAGTATGAAGGCAATCCGTCTGTGATTAGGGTTTTCGGTTGCTTACCCATTAACCGTTTAGCTCGCATAAAAAGAGTTCGTGCGTCATGCTTTTCCTTCGTCTCAGCTACTTCTTGAGCAATCCAGAACCGCGTTTCGTCATCCATCATAGCGAACAAGTATTTCATATCGCCTTTCACTTTAACATACAATTCATCGGCTCTCCAAGTATCACTTACCTTTGGCACTATACTCTCAGCGTAATCTCTCATTAAGCGAACATACTTCTTTATCCACATGAAAACTGTCTTATGCGAAACCTCAACACCTAACAACTTTAACGAGTTCTGAGTGTTCCTTAACGATTCACCACTGAAATAGAGTTGCATTGCGGAAGTCACAGCTTGAGGGTTATGCTTCATGCGTTCAAAACCAATATTGAATGTCATGTACTTGTGACAGTCTCGGCAATAGAACTTCTGAATAGCTCCAGACTTATTTTTGCGTACGCCATCTTTTTTCAGATTTGATGAGCCACAGTAGATGCACTCTGTAAGATTCTCTATCGGAGCTATGGTTCTAACTTTAACTTCTGCTCTTAAAGACTGAGAAAAGACAACCGCGTGGATGTGCTTGCACTTCACATGCCGATACTTGTTATCGGGGCATTCACATATCCACTCACCATCAACCTTGCTAATGATGTACTCTCCCATGCCACTCTGCGACTTCACCGTATAAGTGAAATCGTCTATTCGCTTAACTTGACCGTCAAGCTTCGCGATTGCCTCACCGCGTTCTTCACGGGTTGTTGTTAATTGAGTTGCCATTTTACTACACCACTACTTTGTAGTATTAGCAAGCAGTTGCTTATAAAGTTGCCTACAAAGCGACAAAATATAAATACTACAACACAGTATTGTTTAGCTTGGTGATAAATAACGAACGATAAAAAAGAAATTGTGACCTCTCTCCGAGTTGATGCTACCTTATGGAAGGAGGCAAGAAAAGCCGCCATAGACTGCGACATTTCTCTCGGAGAACTAATCGACCAAGCAGTACGGGATTGGATAGCCAAACAGGAGAAATGCGAAAAGTGACCAAAAAACACGAATTGCCGCACTTTGAAGTTTTAGTACAAGACCTAGAAAAACTCAAACAAGACATTAAGGATTTGAGTAAAGGAACAGAAATGGTCATGAAAAAAGCAGAATCTGTAAAGAGCCTTGCATTTCTGGGTTCTCCAGAGCTTAAAACTATGGAAGTCCCAAAACACGAACGTTTTGAACCTTTGAAACGTGACGCAATGGCAATCGACAATGCGGGTTCACTTATGATTCTCGCATCAGGGCTTCGCTTAATAGCCGAATATGCAATTCCTTCAGCGTATGCCACTAAGGCACTTCATGTACGGATGGAAGCTCTCGAAAAGAGCGTTGGTAAAATTGCTGAAGAGACGAACGTTGACCTTTCACAGATAAAACAAGAAATGTCGAGTGTCAAAAGTGCTCTTCAAAGCCCATTGTTTACTGATGTTGTCAAAATGTTCAAAGAAGGAAAGGAGACCGCTGAAAAAACAAAGAAAAGAGGAGACGAAACATTTGACCATCTCACAAGAAGCCATTGAGATTCTGCAAGAACTCAAGCAGATGCATCAGTTAAACTATGAACTCTTGGAGCAGCTATCAGTAACCTGCAAATGGATGATTGAAAATAACGTTCAATCACCCAACATTTCAACTCTCTGTTCTTTGCTCACTAAAACCGATTCGCTGTTAGCTGAAATTAAAGCGGATGTCCCAAAAACCTTAGTTTACAAAAAACTGAGCAGACGAAAGGTAACACCTTCCAGAACAGACGAAGAGGAAACAGAACC
>CAZUHG010000104.1:0-2207 GCA_964620515.1 uncultured Candidatus Bathyarchaeia archaeon | reverse complement strand
CCACGGAGCGATACGTTTCCGCCTACGATTTCCATTCGCTCTCCGAGGAACAACACTGTTTTCCTCCAAAACGGGTCCGTGGAGTTGACGCTCGTCGTGAACCCGCCGACAGGACCAGACGTGCGATACCCTTACATAGTGGAAATCTACTACGCCACAAGCTGGAACCAAAACAAAACTTCAATTGTAAGCAACAGAGACTACATAGCCCAGTACTCAGAAGGTACACTCATGGATGATCGCCCCTATACATTCTCTGGGAGCCTGAATTTGACTGGGATTCCCGACGGAAACCAGAACATAAAGGTTTACGCAGAGTACCTTGCCAATTACATCACCTCGGATACCTTTGCTAGATTTTACATAACGTCGTCTTCAATGGTTAATTTCATGGTGGACACTGCGCCTCCAAACGTTTCGGTGTTGTCACCGCAGGCTGGGCAGTGCTATTCGCCTGATGTGCCGTTGAGCTTCGTGGTGGATGATGCTTCGAATTTAGCTTACAGCCTTGACGGCGCGGAGAAAGTAGCTGTGCAAGGAAACGTGACTCTTGCAGGGTTAGCTTCTGGAGCGCATAACGTCACGGTTTACGCTTGGGACCTGCTGGGCAAGATGGGCGCTTCGGAAACAGTTGTTTTTAGCGTTTCTGCGTCGTCGCAGTCTTTAACGTTAATGGGAGCAGCGGCTTCAGCCGCCGTGGCAGTAGTCGGCGTTTTGGCAGGCATCTTGCTATATTCTAAAAAACATAAAAGAAAAATGAACACGCCGCAAGCCAGTTGAAAACATTAACCACCTACTTGCTAAAACCACACGTACTCTCAACTGCCAAACGCGTAAGATTACATTTTTCCATGTCGACAACGCTTAAAAGTCAAAAACACTGATTGCACTTAAAGGTGGTTTTTTGAAACAAACGCTGCGAAATGCTTCGAGGAGCAACGCAGTCGTATCACTGAAGGAGGGGCAGAAGCAAACAGTGCGCAGTTTCAGCGGCAAAAGGAGGTGAAAAGAAAAGATGAAAAGTTCTAAGAAAAAAATGTTCATCGCAATCCTCGTATCAGCATTCCTGATATCAAGCGCATACGCTCTGCTTTTCCCCTGTGTGCACGCTGCTGAACCAACAATTCTAGAAAAAAGCACATCAATACTCAACACCATAGTCGCGCTGGACTTGAACGCGTACATTGTCACCGCAAAAGATTACCCGCAAAACTCGTACTTTGACGTTGTCCCCGAAGAAAACGTACGCTTCACTCTAAAATCCAACACTAGCAAGCTTGACGTGTACTGCACTTTCGCAAACGGAAAGCTGCATATTCTGCATGTGCTTGAGGCTGAGGGCTCGCCAAGCATGACCCGAACTTTCAACGGCGTTCTAGACATGGCGAAAAGCTTCCTAGACGAGTACGCGGTCTACTCTGGAAACACACTTTACACAGATTTAAGCTCCACATTAAACGCGGTCGACGCCGGCAAAAACTCAACCATGACTTCGGGAAACATGAAACTTCAAGTGACCGCCATTGCTGATTATACAACTTTCTCATGGACTTACACGGTTAACGGTGTTGGCGGAGGAGACAAATGCGTAGCCCTAGGTTACAAGGATGGTTTTCTTAAGTACTTTGTTGACACGTGGGACATTTACTCGGTTGGCAGCACGGCAGTTAACGTTTCTGAGGAGGAAGCCGTAGCCATTGCAGTGGAGCGTGCGAAGTCTTTTTCGTGGAAGGTGGTTTCGGGGAACGATACGTTTGAGGTGAAGGATTTTAATGTGACGCGGGCGATGACGACGCAGCTGGTTTTCTGCAGTTCTATGGGTGCGGATGCGTCGCGCAGCGACTACTTGTTGACGCTTTATCCTATGTGGCGTATAGGCGTCGGCTTGGATAAGTGGTATCCTGGTGACGTTTATGGCATTTATGTTGATGTTTGGGCGGACACTGGCGAGGTCAGGCATGTTCAGGAGGCGTTTTCAACGTTGCCGCCTGAACTTGTGGGTGACGAATTGTTCAATGAAGGCAATGCTGAAGCATTGGACGTTCAGGCGTCTGTTGGCGAGGTTGCGTTGAAATCGGCGTCACTTTTGTGGGTAGCGTTTTCAGCCGTAGCTGTTATCGTGTTTGGGTTTGTTCAAGTCTGGTTGGTGAGAAAGAAGGGGTTACCGCGGTTTCGCGGTTTTCCGAAGCTCCGCTTCTACAAAATCA
>CAZUHG010000103.1:0-2292 GCA_964620515.1 uncultured Candidatus Bathyarchaeia archaeon | reverse complement strand
GTAGCCCGGGAGAGATTCGAACTCTCGTCGGAGGCTCCAGAGGCCCCTATGCTTGACCACTACACCACCGGGCTCCAGTCTACTCCATCAAAACACGTTTTCTACATAATAACTTTAGCGTTGCAGTATTCGAAAAAAGGAATTTCGCTTGCTGGGATAGCTGGTCTACTGGCAAGATTTTTGGGTTAACTGCCACAGCATGATACGAGAAAAAGGAGAAAAAGAGGGATTGTTTTTATTTTGGTTTTTTGGTGGGTTTTGTTGTTTGGGCTTGTTTTGAAAAATAAGATTAAATAGTTGTGTGTAAAGCTTTAGGGTTGGTTGGGGTCGTAGTCTAACCAGGTAGGACGATGGGCTCCAGAAGATTGCACGGGTATGCTGACCCTTCGGGGGATGACTTAGTTCTGGAGCGGTCTTGAAGATACCCATTGGTTGAGTGTTCAAATCACTCCGACCCCACTCTTTTTATTCTTTCTTTGAAGTATTTGCCTATCGCTCGCTATATTGATGTCACGTGTTTGTGTGAGATTTCTTTGAAGTTCTATTGTGTCGTGGGTTTTTTACAGGAAAAAGATAGCTTCTACCTTTTCAATGTTTAACCGCGTTTTCCCAACATTACGTTTTATAAAATGTTTTGAACATGCCATTAAACACAAAATTTATAACACGTTTCAAATAATACCTAACTTTTGTGGTTAAAAATGGAAATGGCGACAATATCAAAGTGGGCCTATCTGCTCTTTCTCATCATAGCGGTCGTAATGGGGCTAGTAGTCGGCTACATGGCGTGGAGCGCAGGAAGCTGGGCAGCAGTTGGCATACACGGCTGGATTTTGCTAGTAATGATGATCTTGGGTCTCATAATTGGCATAACTAGCATAACATCTAAGGAAGTAATGCCGTTTCTCATAGCTACCATTGCTTTGATAGTGGCTGCCAGCGCAAACGTATGGGAGCCTCTAGGCACCATCCATGAACTGCTCTATTACTTGGCTACAGGAATCTTCAGCTACATTGTGGCATTTGCGGCTCCAGCAGCAGTCATAATTGCAATCAAGCAAGTTCTCATGATGGCTAAAGAGAAATAAACCATTCTCCTCCATCTTTTTTTATTTTAAGAACAGACCCTGCAAAGAACACAACCGTTTGCTTGCGCTTAAGACATAAGCAAATAAGGTGGAAGCAGCAATACGTGAGGCTTATGACGGTGCAACCCCGTTTTAACAGACTATTGAAAGAAAACTTTAAGGTCAGCACAGTCTCCACAAGTCACCTTGCCGAGTTACAACACGAAATCGAAGGGCGATGGAACAAAGGCGAGCTAAATGAGAAATTCAGCCGCGAATACCTGCCCAGTTTCAAATTTGCACCTCCTCCTGAACTAGCTAACGCCCAATCACTGATAGTTGTCGCCATGCCCAGACCACTAACTCGGGCAACTTTCATTTGGAAAGGAAAATCCCAATCTTTCATACTTCCTCCAACATACACAGCTTACGACGAGAAAAGAATTTATGTTGAGCGCGCGGTGGCGGAAGAAGTGGGAAAAGCTGGCTACAAGGTTGCCACTGCAATGTTGCCTCTGAAACTGCTTGCTGTGCGTAGCGGATTAGCTGCGTACGGTCGAAACAACATCGCCTACGTCTCAGGCATGGGCAGTTTCATGCGGCTGACAGCAGTTTATTCCGACAAACCCTGCGAAAAAGATTCATGGCAAGAGGCACAAGTGATGAAGCGCTGCGAGACATGTGACATTTGCAGTAAGGCGTGCCCGACGGGCGCAATTGCCTCAGACCGATTTCTGCTCAGGGCGGAGAAATGCCTCACGTACCATAACGAGAAAAAAGGCGACATACCTTTCCCAAAATGGATAAAGTCGTCATGGCACAACTGCGTCATTGGCTGCATTCGCTGCCAAGCCGTCTGTCCTGAAAACAAGCCAGTTCTACAGTGGGTCGGCGAAACCGCAGAATTCGATGAAACAGAAACGAAACTACTGCTAAAAGGAGCGCCCCTAGAGCGAATTCCCGCGTCAACTGTGGAAAAAATGAAGCGACTCAGCCTCACGGACTACTTTGACATGCTGCCTCGAAACCTCTATGCGCTCCTGAAATAACATAAAACACAGCAGTAGCTGAGGCTCCCATCAGATAGCATATGAATGGACGGGTTTTTCAAACAAAAAGCGAAAGGTTAATGAAGGAAAATTAACGTGTATTGCTGGGTTTGCCGGTCATAGGGCGCGGGTTCCACCTGATCCCATTCCGAACTCAGAAGTTAAACCGCGTTCCG
>CAZUHG010000102.1:0-2413 GCA_964620515.1 uncultured Candidatus Bathyarchaeia archaeon | reverse complement strand
GTTATTGTCGGGAAAACACCAGTGGGTTCAGGCTCTGAGCCGTCAGGTTCAGGTTGTGAGCCGTCTGGTTCAGGCTGCGTGCTCACTAGGAAAGTTTTCTCTGCCACGCCCGTGTAGCCCAACGAATCCGTAGCATAAGCGGTTAAAGTATGCGCGCCATCCGTCAGGTTCGCCAACGCAACGCTGCACATGTAACCCTCATCATACTTGTCTAATTCGCTGTTTGGCAACGACACACTTCTTTGCCCATCCAAACTGTAAGCGACATCCACGCCAGGCACGTCAATGACTATGTGAAGCGTAACTTCATTTGTTTTGTACTCTTCTAAACCATGAACAGAAACGCCTGGACCAACACCAGTATCAACAGTAAACTTAACAGCAACCTGACTGGAATACCACCAAGGTCCTGGGCTTGGAGGGACAACCTTGGTTAAATCTGGAACGTAGGCCGCTCGTGCAAGAATTTCCACCGTATGCTCTCCATTTGCCACCTTCATGGCGATGTCACCACTCACAACAGGCTGTTCCAAGGGTATTCCAAGTGGTTTTCCATCCAAAGAATAACTAATCCTCCAATGACTTAAAATCGTAAGTCCTATGGTTTGATTCATGTAAACTGTAAACTGCAGTTTAACGCTGTTCACAGTGTACGTTTTGCCTTCAATTGGCGAGGAAACAACAATTTCAGGGTCATACTCAGAAGCCGCAGTTGCCGAATCAACAAAGTAAACTCCAGCTATCGCTGTGATTAGGAGAGTTGAGAGTAATGCTACCGTGAACGTTTGCTGCCTCACATGCAACCCTCCTGCTTATTGCGGACCCGCGCGTTTTTTCTTCAGGTACAGCGCAGTTGCTGTTGCGATTACGCCCGCGGCTGCCGCTGCGGCGACTGCTACGGCTGGAACTTGGTTGGCTGGAGACGAGTTTTCCGTGGCTGAAGAGCCAGCAGGCGCTGAAGTGTCGGATGGTTGCTGAGAAGGCGGCGCGACCGAATCGGACGACGAAGCTGAATCAGGGGGCGTGGTTGAGTCGGGCAATGATGCTGAATCAGGCATTGAAGGCGAAGGAGGCGTTCCCGAAGACGGCGAACTTGCTGGCGTATCGGAAGAACCCCCACCTCCGCCACCGCCTAACGGTGTAACATACTTGACTTCTCCAGTATCAGCCCATATGCCTACAGACACAAAGAAGACCCCACCAGGATAAACCTTGTCTAGCCATACGTCAACACGCCAGAACGGATAATAAACGAACGAGTCACGGATATTATAGAATAGTGACCATACAAGCGGAGGTGCAGTTGATAGCCCTTCAGCTTTAACAGTCTGTAAATCACCGTTACCATCTTTAACATTCCATGAACAGTTCAATGCTCTTTCAACGGCAATAGCGACAGCTTGTTCACTTGAAACAACAAGGGGCGCATCACTAACGCTGAAAAGACCCGTATCATCACCGACTGTGTATATGTGGCCATCCTGCAAATGGATACTAAACAACGCGGTTCCAGTGTCCCCAACAAGATAGAACCATCTGAAACCTATGTTCCGAGAATTATGTACCGTAACTTCAAGCTTCCAGTCACCTGATGTCACTACAGTGGTCTCTGCTTTGTTTACCAAATCCAGCATTGCCCGCATCTGTTGGTATCTCAAAGAGCCAATGTATACTTGATATCTCTCAAGAACACCTTTAACCACTTCAACTAAGTTAGTTGGTTGTGGCTGAGTGTAAATTGGCGTGCCTTCTCTCCAGCCAAGAAGACAATTTGAGAAAATAGCATTAAGGTAAGTAACGTGCGCGACCATATAGCTATCATTGGTTTGAAGTGTGTAGTACATCTCTTCACGGTAAGCACCAACATATTGGGAGGTTTCATATTTGCCAAATGTGACATTGTACTTTGACAAATCAAGCATAGCTACATCGGATAAAAACTGCAGGCTTTTCTCTTGGCAACTTGTTATGGCTCCACTTACTGGCATTTGAAACAAAGGCAACAATAAAGCTAAGCCGAAAAGTCCCGAAAAAACAAGGTATAGAGTTTTCTTCAATTTTTCACCTCCCTAAACTAAAGTCATGCTTCCATCACCAAACATGCGTATCCTACAAAAATAATTTCCACCCATACCAGGAAACTCACGCCAGTACCCTGTGTAAACCCAAGAATCTTCGAAATCCGTATTCGAGCCAAAGCAATAATTGGTTGCATCATCAAAAGCTTCATCTACTGTGTGATAACCATCTGTAGCGTATTGGTAGAATTTAATGACAAAATCAGCGAAAGTAAAATCTCCATATTCTGTTCCTTCAGTGAAATCTGGGGACATGTACCAGAAACCTATAAAACAATGGTCTGTATAATCTGGGTTGTCATGAGTATCCTCAATTAAATCATCCCTGTAAAGCC
>CAZUHG010000101.1:0-2544 GCA_964620515.1 uncultured Candidatus Bathyarchaeia archaeon | reverse complement strand
GTCCAGAGTTCTTTCCGTATCATGGGCACGTAGAGCCTGCTTAGCGTTTCGATGACGAAATCCTCTAGAATTGCCACGGCAGAGTTAAACTCGCAACTTTCTAGCTTTGCTGTATATTCTTGGATTGTCATTTGCAGTTTCGAGAGCACCCACCTGTCTGCGGACTGCAACGGAATCAAAATTCTATCCCATAAGATTTTGTTCCCCGCAAATAGGTAGCGTTCAGGGTTGAACTCGTCGAACTCGGCGTTCTGCAAAAAGAAACGGCTAAGGTGATAAAGTGTGGACAGCACTTGATACGACCTGCGATTCAGCTCTTGCAGGTCAAAGTTCATGAAGTCAATTGGCGCGCACTTGCGCATCATGTAGAACCTGCACAGGTCCGCTGAGTTCGTTTCCAGAAGCTTGTTTGTTTCCACTACGTTGCCTAGGCTTTTGCTCATTTTTCTGCCTTTCGCGTCTTGCGTTAAACCTTGAAACAAGAAAGCATGGTAAGGCGCTTCGGGCTTTCCAGTCAATATGACGTATTCCAGCAGCAGCGAGTTAGCCCACCCGCGAGTTTGATCTATGCCTTCTGTAAGAAAATCAGTGGGCACGAACTTCGCGTATTCTTCGTCGGTGAAACGGGCGTACGGTGAGGCACCGCTGTTGTGCCAAGTGTCCAGAACATAGTCTTCTCGGCGCATGACGCCGCTGCACTTTTCACATTTCAACGTGACGCGGTCAACCCACGGCTTATGCAACTCGAAATTTTCAGGAACCTTCTCCAAAGCGTTTTCTACGAGTTCTTTTTTGCTGGCTACCAGCCTCTTGTGCCCGCATTTTTCGCAAGTCCACATTGGCAAAGGCGTGCCCCAAACACGTTCACGTGAGATGCACCAAGGTTTGCCCTCTTTCAGGAAAGCGACAAAACGGTTTTTGGGCTCTTCAAAGTAGCATTCGATTTTTTCTGCGGCTTCAAGGACTTTGCTGTTTATCTTGTCTGTTCGCAAGAAGTACTCTTTCCTCGCCAGCCACACCAGCTTGTGATGCGAACGCCAGCACGTTGGGTACTCGTGCACAACTTTTTTAACGGCTACAAACGCGTTTCTGCTGCGAAGCTCCTCAACTACCAAGTAGTCTGCGTCTCTTGCGAAAACGCCGTTGAATACTCCTGCGTCTTTTGTGAATTTGACTTCGTCGTCGAAAGGCGCGAAAATTGGCACGCCGCGTTTCTGCGCCGCCCAGAAGTCGTCTTCCCCGTTTCCAGGCGAGAGGTGAACTACGCCCGTGGCAGTGTTCACATCCACAAAGTCTTCGCAGATAACCTTGTGCACAAGCGCGTGCTTAGTTTCAAGTTCCGCTTGCTTGGGTATTATGTCTTTAAGCGGGTAATCGTACTTGGCGCCTTCAAGGCTTTTGCCCTGTATTGCCTCGGTGACCGCGTATTTTTCTATGGCAAGTTCCTGCATGACTGGCTCAACGCGCTGCTTCACCATTATCCACAGTTCGTCGCCGACTTTCACTTTGACGTATTCCGCGTCGGGCTGAACCGCAAGCATTGTATCCGTGATAATCGTGAAGGGCATGGTTGTCCACACAAGGAAGTACTCGTTCTCGCTACCTGCCACTTTGAATTTGAAGTAAAGTGAGGGATCTTCCACTTCCTTGTAGCTGCCTTCATAGCCCACCTCAGCGCTGCTAAGGCTGGTTTGGCAACCAGGGCAGTAAGCCACCACATAGTAGCCTTCTTCAAGCAGGTTCTGCTCCCAAGCGCGTTTGAGGTACTGCCATTCCCTCTCAATATACTCGTCCAAGTAGGTCCAGTACGCCTTTTTCTGGTTTATGAAAATCCCAAGGCGCGTGTCGGCTTCCACCCATTGGCGGTGATAGCGCATTATGACTTTCTTGCATTCTTCTATGAAGCGGTCTTCACCAACGCGTTCTATCAGTTCCCGCTTGTTCTTTACGCCTAAAAGCTTCTCAACTTCCAGTTCCACGGGCAAGCCTTGGCAGTCCCATCCAGCCCAGAACGGCATGTAGTGTCCCTGCATGGTTTTCCACCTGTAGCGGATGTCCTTCATCACGCGTCCTCGGGCGTGACCTATGTGGGGAATGCCATTCAAGGTGGGTGGACCTTCAACGTAGCCTAAAACGCCTTTCGCGTTTTTTTCTAGGAGTTCCAGCTTGTCGCGTATGTGGTTTTTTTCCCAGAATTCGCGGATTTTCTTTTCCAGTTCAAGCGGGCGGTAATCTGTCGAAAGACCGAGACTATTGTCATCTTTGGATTTGGCAGTCACCTTGCATCCCAGTATACCCGCAAATACATGGAGATAGTGTATAAAAGTATTAAGCTTTTGAGTCTACGCCTTTTTCCTAACTCGCTGCTTATATCTTGAAGCGCAAGTTTAACATGCTAAAAGCGTTTAAGAGATAATCAAAACCGTCGCTAATTCAGAAGGGTAAAAAAATGAAAAAGTTAAGCTTAGCCGTCTTCAACACGCAGCCTCCGCATTTGTACTTCGGGGGCGTGGAACGCCGCATCGTTGAAACGGCTAAAAGCTT
>CAZUHG010000100.1:0-2579 GCA_964620515.1 uncultured Candidatus Bathyarchaeia archaeon | reverse complement strand
TACACCCTATCCTACACTCTTTCCCTACACGACGCTCTTCCGATCTCAGTTGTTCTTCTTTTCCTTATTTTTCACTATACTTGTAGTTTTCTTCTCGATAGCGGCTTGGAACGGCTGGGATGGTTTTATTCCATACTTGATTGGCGTAAGCTTTGCAATGCTTGCTGTATTCTGGTTTGAGACAATCAGGCTTTGGCGTAAACTCGCCGTGTGATTGGCTGTTTCCGCCCGTTTTTTTCATCATTAAAGGTTTTTGAATGTGTTTTCAACCGCTTTTAACGAAATTTAAAATGTGTAGGTTTTAATCTCCTGACAGTTTTTCCAGTATGCATAGAGGAAGGACAATGTATCGAAGATGGACTTTTAAGTACAGTCTAGCGGCAGTTATCGCCGCGGTTGCTATCATTGCAGTCTCTTTGTTTGCTAACTTGCCCAACAACACGCCTGCTATTCCAACAGCTCAAGGTGCCACTCTTGCTGTTTTGTTAACTGATCCGCCAACAGTGCCTGCGGGAACTACACAGCTTAATTTGACGTACACCGATGTCTTGCTTCATGTGATTTATCCAAATGGTACTGATGAATGGCTTCCAGTTGGCGCTTCTGGAACTGTAAACTTGTTCTCGCTGGTCAATATGACTCAGACGCTTGCTACCATCACCGTACCACTCAATTCAACGGTGGATAAGGTTCAATTTTCGATAGCCGATGTTACTGCGGTTATCAATGAGCAAACGTATAATGTGACTTCGCTGTCGGATACGTTTGTTGTTAAAGTTGCGAACGGCGCGGTCAACAAAACGCTTTCTGGTGTGCTGATAGATTTTAACCCGACGCTGGTTCAAATACAGGCATCAGACGAAAACGATGCGACAGTGTATTATTATGTGCTTGTTCCTAGCGCGAACGCGATTATTGTCGAGGACATAACTAAGGTACATGTTAAAGTAGGAACTATTATTGAGATTGGCGAAAACCACAGAGTACGGCTTGTGCGAGTCAAAGAGGACTTTTCAAAGAACTTGACAATTGTTTCAGCAACACTTACCGTGAACGGTAACACGACGGGGCTTTCAGTGACGTTAAAGAACGACGGTGATGTTACTTTCAGAGTCTTCGGGCTCACGTTGCATGGCGAATTTAACACGACACAAAGCTGGGGCGTCCAAGCGTTCGGAGGCGGTTGGCACAGAATGCACAAAGTGAGAATCCACCCTGAGACAATTCCTTTCAAACTGAATGGAACATCGCTGGTTCCGCTTTACGGCACTTTCTGGAGACCATTTTCGTCAGTGACTATACAGCCTGGCGAAACTCTCACGTTGGATTTCAGCGGCGTCATCGCACTAAATACTTTCTGGAGATATGACCAAAATCCACTGTTTACCATAACTCCGATAGTTGACGGCAACTACACGCTAAGACTGATGGGTGAAGGATTCCAAACCTTCGAAGTCACGGCAACTTTGCCTTGACAACCCTCTTCTCTTTTCTTTTTTATTAGACCTAAGAAACACTCTAGTCTGCATCAAAACGTGCTTTAGGCTAGTCTTTTATGGCTTCTATGAGGCTCATGACGCTCCATAGTTTTACCCGCGTGTAAGGCGGCATATTCGGGTCTTGCAGTATCTCATCCAAAAGTGAAATGGCGTTAGAAGCCTGCACCGCAGGCGTAAACTCTGGACTTTGCAGGGCGCCCATGGCGTCTTTCGCCGCGCGTCTAATGTTCCTTGGAGTAGTGCTGTCTTCCGAGACCGCGCCAAGCACCATTAATGCTTGATTAATTTTCTCCTCATATTCCTGAGCTTTCTTCTTCCTCACCATAAACAGCCACCTAATCACATAGCGCAGTAATCAAGTTATATAAGCTTTGATACGTATTTACTTTGGGGTTCCAGATTGCAGGAAAAAACCGAAAAAAACGACATCAAACGCATGGCGGACCTGCTACGCCAAGGCGCCACCTTAACCGATTTGTCCTGTCCCGTCTGCGCTTCGCCGCTCTTCAGGTTAAAAAACGGAACATTGTGGTGCGCGAAGGACGAAAAGAAAGTAATTGTGGTAAAAGAGGGAGAGGAACCAGAAAAAGCAAGCGGCACAGCGTATGACAAGCTTGAGGCAACGCTTCTAGCCAAAGTGCAAGATATACAAAGCAAGATTCAAAACACTGAGAACGTGGAAGAACTGCAAAAACTAAGCACTGCGCTTTCCGAGCTTCTGAGTAGCCTTGAGAAGATTAAGAAAATGAAAAAGAGCTGACGCAGGAACCCGAGAGATGATAGGGTTTTACGAGAACTTCCCCGTAAACATCCACAGAACCGACAGCTTCACATCACCCCTGTCCAACAAAAAACTCCAGCAACAGCTGGTACAGGTTCTCTACAAAATAAACCGCGAAACATTCAGTTTTGAAGAAATTGCCTATCCAACGGTGCCACACGGCACAGTAATCTTTGAGGCAGGACTGGCTGAAGCTAAAAGCTTCAACTACATAGACGAAGAAGAAACAAAAAGAGTATCCACCGCACTAGGGAAAAAAACCTTTCAGACAATGGATTTTTTTTGTGCCGTACGCTACT
>CAZUHG010000099.1:0-2710 GCA_964620515.1 uncultured Candidatus Bathyarchaeia archaeon | reverse complement strand
TCTTCCTTTACCCAAAGTCGCAAAGTTACAACGCAGCGCTAAGTCGCCGTCTGCCACATCAATGCCTGCGCCGACGGCTTCGATTACGCCTCTGCCCGTGCTGTACTTGAACGGGTCATAACCCAAAAGCGAAATGACCGCCGCATCGCTTTCAGGGGCAACGCCTTTTCCAACAGTGTACATTAACCCAGTTTTTCCGTTTTTTGCAAGAAAGTCCATGTTAGGAGTTTTAGCTGCTTCCAACGGGGTTTTATTCCCAAGCGCAGCAATTGGCAAGTCACCCATACCGTCAATGGCAACGTAAATCAGCTTCAACACAGGAGACTTTCCTCCCTTAAGCTAGAGAGCTTACTCTGCTTGAGGCTTTATTTCTTTTTTGTGTACGCCAGACACTTTTTCACGGATACAACTGCGCGGATTTCAGTTTGCACCGCTTACGACGTTTCACAAGGTAAGCATCGGTTTGTTCGAAACACCTTCGAAGCTTTTTCTAACCTCGATTTTTCTATTGGCGCTAACCAGCTGCTGAGAAGTGCAGAAATCATGCGGCAACTTGTACTGCAACGTGCTGAAAATCAAATTGGCGCTCAACGGAGTTACGCTTTGCGGTTCCAAATAGCTCACTGTGAAGCTGGAACCGCCATCATCAAGAGGCAAAACCTTCACCAACGGAAGCCCCTGCTCGTGCATAACAACCTGCGCGTAAGAAAAATTGCTGATTGCGCCAGTGTTACCGTCTAGGGTTGCTTTGCACTCGGTGAACGTTACGTTTCCGAAATCTGCCAAAGTGCTGATGGTGCCGTTAACCTTCGGGCGCTCCACCACCCATTCAGCTGACAACTGAGAAGAATTATAAACAACATCCTTTTTGAAGCTCTCGCCCCGAGTGACATCAGCAATTTCTATGGACCAAGTATCCGTTGTTTTGTTTATGAGGCTTATTGAGGCGGTGATCGTGTCGCCTGCTTGAACGTGAAGGTGCGGTATGCGAACTATATAGTCAGGTAAAAGTTCATACCAAGCGTAATAGGAAAACTTGCCGTCAATGCACTCCTGCTCGGTGCCTGTCTGAATTAAAGTGTCTTCTCCGTAACCGCCTATTCCCACCCACACACCTGAAAACGTGTTATTTTCCGAAGACTTAACCTCGGGCACGGTCCAAGAGGCACTGACACCGCTCACTGTTGCTGAGCGATTCTGAATGTCTGAAGCCACAATATAGCCTGACCACTGCGAAACTCTGAAAGACGGCGGATTAACTGTTTGGCTTGAGTTTGCCAAAAACAAACTTACCGAATAACAAACAGCAACAGCGCCAACGATAAACGTAATCACAGCCATTAGCGAACAGAGTTTAAAAACGTTAATTTTGAGAAGTACAGTGCGCCACCTTTCCTACTGGAATGAAACAAGGAGCATATAAAAAATTTACTGTTTTCTTAGAGCAGCAAATACAGGTTTCAGTTAATGCGGTTTCTGACATGGTGAGTATTTAGGTTATTAGGATTTGAGAGGCTGCGGCAATGATGCCGGCTATGATAAATTGTATCGCTATCGCAAGCACAATAATCGCCATCAGTGCTGTCGCCACTTTTATTCCGTCTTGCCCTAAAATCTTGAAAAGTCTATGCGCATGTGTCATGCCAAAATATGATAATAGAACTCCCACGGCTATACCAACGAAAACGAAAACTGCTTCAATCAAACTACTCGCTTGCGAAAATAACAGAATAACTGTTGTTATGGTGCCTGGACCTGCGGTGAGAGGAAATGTTAATGGAATAATCGAAATATCTTCACGATCATCAGATGAAAACCCGTTTTTTTCTGAAAGCATTCTCAACGCGACCGAAACTAGGAGAATACCGCCTGCTATCTGAAATGCATACACTTCAAGGTTAAATATCTGAAAAAGAAGAGTGCCCGTTAAAGCTAAAACAGCCAGAATTATAAACCCTAATTTCATCGCTTTAGCAGCAATTTTGCGGTTTTTTTCAGGATTTTGCCCCTTTGTCAGAGTTAGGAATATCGCAATGGTGCTGAGAGGATTCATCACCGCAACTATGGACGAAATGGCCACTAAAGCGAATTCAACTGTTCCCAAATTTCTCCTCGGCAGTTGCTTAAGCTTTCACTGCATATAAAGATTAACAGCTAATTTTAAATAATATTCAGACGTCAGCTTCACTCAAAGACTGTCTCTGAATCCTGCCAACACATCTTTAATCGATTGTATCAATGGATACTTAACTTTCTCGGGAGCCTCAAGTTTCGCTAGTCTATTAACTCTAAAGTATATGGGCGGATGAGGATCTAAACCCAACCATTCTTGAACGCGGAAGGACGGCGTCCGTTCATACATCAGACGTTGAAAGCCTATTTTTTCTAGAGCACTAGCTAAGACTTCGGGTTTGCCCATCTTTATAGCTGATGTAAGGTCGGCTCGTGCTTCGAAGAATTTGGCGATGAAGAATATTGCCATCATCACAGCCCAAAAGTAAAAGAAGAACAAGAAAGAGGAGAAGATTAACGGAAATAATGGAAACAGGACGTAGAATCTGAAGAGAAACTCGGCAGAGGTTAACCCGTAAAGAAGCAGAGGGTCTCGCCCTTTGAGATGCCCGAACTCGTGACCCAAAACGCTGACAACTTCGTCCTCCTCAAGCTGAACCAGCAGACCCGTAGTTATCAAAACCACGCCGCGACTTGG
>CAZUHG010000098.1:0-3045 GCA_964620515.1 uncultured Candidatus Bathyarchaeia archaeon | reverse complement strand
TGCTCAGCGCTATTTAAAGCCCCTTTAAACAAGGGGATATAGACTGTTCCAAGCGCTAGAGAAAACGCCAACCAAACATCCTCCACCGACACGTAAAGCATCACAAAACAGACAATTCAGAATTTCATGTATCGTTATACGCAGAAAGCTTTAAATATGCTATTACGGTGACGTTGTTGTTTTTCGAGAGGGGTATGTGTTTGCAGAGGTTGGGTAAGGTGCTTAATGTGTCTCCTTCTCAGAACATTGTCGTTAAAACTGACAAAACCCCGAAAATCGGTTCAGCAGTTGTGGACGAGAGTTTAACTGTTGTTGGAAAAATCTTTGACATAATAGGTCCAGTGTCTTCGCCTTACGTAATTGTAAAACCAGCAATTAAGGAACCTGAAAAACTAACCGACAAACAACTGTACTTGCTTCTCTCGAAAAAAGAACGGAGAAGAAGATAATGAGTGGAGATAATAAACTACATGAAAATGTAGATACCCCATCAACGCAACATGTTGAACCCGTCAAAGTTCAATCATGCCCTGAATGCGGCAGCACCAGACTCATGCGCGATTACGAATGCGCCGAAATAGTCTGCATGGACTGCGGTTTCGTGGTGGCAGCCAAAATAGCAGACAGAGGACCTGAATGGAGAGCTTTCGACGATGAGCAGAGATCAAAACGAACAAGAGTTGGTGCTCCTTTAACGTACACTATTCACGATAAAGGGTTATCAACAACTATTGATTGGCATGATCGTGACATATATGGTAAAAGTCTCTCTCCTGGGCAGAAGGCGCAAGTGTACCGTCTCAGGAAATGGCAGCGGCGCATAAGAGTTTCAGACGCGACAGAACGCAACTTGGCTTTTGCTTTGTCTGAAATCACAAAAATCTCCAACAACTTGAACCTTCCCAAAAACATTCTTGAAACCGCTTCAGTAATCTACAGAAAAGCAGTGAAAGAGCGGCTAATACGTGGCAGATCGATTCAGGGTGTGACTTCAGCGGCGATTTACTTGGCGTGCAGACAGTGTGGGTTGCCGAGAACCTTAGATGAGATATCGCAAGCGTCAACTGTGAACAAAAAAGAGGTTGGACGCAGCTACCGTTTTCTAATTAAGGAGCTTAATTATTCTATTCCGCCGCTTCGACCAAGTCAGTACATAACAAAGTTTTCTAATCAGTTGACGATGCAGGGTAAAGTCGAAGAGATTGCTCACAAGATTTTAGCAGCGGCTAAAGAGCTTAAGCTCACTTCTGGTCGTGGTCCAACAGGTATTGCTGCTGCGGCAAGTTATGTTGCTTCTGTTTTGACTGGTGAAAGGAAAACGCAGAGGGAAATAGCGGAGATAGCGCAGGTGACTGAGGTTACTATTCGAAATCGGTATAAGGAACTTGTTGAAAGGTTGATGTTTCAAATCAGCGTTTGACAACACCAATTTCGCTTGCTTTATTTCTAACTTTTTTTCGATGCACACTTAGATGGATAACGCAAAGTGTTATAGCTTAATCGTAAAGAATACTTCTTGTAGATACTGAATGAATTTGGGTATGCGAGGTCCATGCGTTGGTTGACTGTCCAAATTGTGGAACAGAAGTAGCTGTTGCAGTTAAATGCTGGACTGTGTCACCTGCTAAACAAGGAGCGAGTGGAGTTATACCTGAATTTCGAGTTGGAATTTTCGAGTGCCCAAAATGTAAATCCAAGTTTAGGTCTAGAGTAGGCTCAAAAGCAAAGTCTGCGGAAACAGGGAACATTAAAAGTATAGTTGAAAAAATTAAGGAAATACGTGAAGGACTAAATCAAACCTTGAGGACGCTGCGGGAAAAGATAAATACGCTGGAAACGGAGCGAGCGAGTTTGTTGGTGGAAATTGAGCAGCTCAAAAAAGTTGCTGAGTCACGGGTCAATGCTCTTGAGGTTGAGGTAAAAGAGTTGCGGGAAGAGCTAAAGTCTTTGCGAGAGCTTTTGGATGTCAGCGAAGAAACAGTTTAGCCTCTTTCAGATTTGAATTTGAGTAGGTAGAATAAGTAATTTTTTTAAAGGTGTGTGTCGTTAGTCTTACGTTATGCCTTACAAGTTCACTTTCGATCTTTCGCAAGTTCCCCGATTTTTCTTTACGGAAATTGCTATGGTCAGCTACCGTAAGGGTATGCACAAAACTTTCCTCAAAAACGTGCAGGATATTATTACGAAATTTAGGATTCAAGAAGCCACAGGACTGAATCTTTCAGATGCGATTGTTCTCCTTCAAGACTTTATAGAAGTGCAGACCGTAAATCTGGTGGAAAGAAACAAGTTTCTGCAAGCGAAAAAGAGGGCTCTTTTTCTTCCTCATTGTTCCAGGAAATATATGGATAGTCGATGTAAAGCGTTTTTCGATGCGAGTATTCCTTCCTACACTTGTACCCATTGTTCCGAAGACTGTCAAGTTAACAAAGCAGGTACCTTAGCTAAGCAAAAAGGATATGATGTTTATGTGGTTCCTGGCGGTTCGTGTATTTCGAAAATTCTGAAAACGAACCCGTATGAAGGCGTTGTTGGTGTTGCTTGTGGTGAAGAGATTAAAATGGGTATAGAAATGTTGGAAAGCATTAACGTTGTGAGGCAAGCTATACCTCTAATAAAGAATGGGTGTGCAAACACAGCTTTTAACATGGAAACGTTAGTTAAGGTTCTTTGAAAGAACGCTTTTACTTCACAAGCTCTCTTTTCTTCCATCTGAGATTCTTGCTTTTGCACTTTCGGCATTTCAATGCAGTTGCGGCATTTCTGGCTCCACAGTCTCTGCAAATCTTCATGTGTAATCTATGTTTTTGCGCAATTGCCTTCTTAACAGGATCTAATATTGGCATGTAGTGGTCCTCTATTTTGGTGCTAAGACTCAGATGGTTCTCTGTCAAATATACCTTTTGTCTCAAGACTAATACAAATTGCGCTCTAGCTTGCGAAAAAGACTGCGCACCTGAACATAGTTAGATTAAGGTTGATTTTATGAGAAGCTAAGCGGCACTATCGCTTGGAACAGTCTATATCCCCTTGTTTAAAGGGGCT
>CAZUHG010000097.1:0-3112 GCA_964620515.1 uncultured Candidatus Bathyarchaeia archaeon | reverse complement strand
AAAAGGATTGATCTGATTGCAGGTTGGATTTCTAGGCGGAGCACGCGAGGTCGGCAGAATAGGAATAGCGGTTAAATCTGAAAAAACTCAGGCTTTGTTAGATTACGGCGTGATGTTTGACCATGAACCAGGTTTTCCCATGCATGTGCCTCCGAAAGAAGTTGACGCGTTAATTTTAACTCACAGTCACCTTGACCATTCAGGTGCTCTTCCAGTCTTCTACATTGGCGGCAAAGTACCGTTATACACAAACAAACTGAATTTAGAATTAACGCAACTTCTGATTCAAGACTTTATTCACCTTTCTGGTTACTATTTGCCTTTTGAATATCTAGAATTGAAAACCATGATGCGAAGCAACAAACACTTGGATTTCGGCGTTGAAGAAAAAGTGGGCGATATGCGCTTTCAGCTTTTTAACGCCGGGCACACGCCTGGAAGCGCCCAAGTTCTGATTGAGGCTGAGGGTAAAAGGCTGCTTTACACAGGCGACTTCAACATAACCAATAGCCAACTCTTGACAGGCGCTGCTATGGACTACGGAGACTTGGACGCCGTAGTCATGGAAAGCACTTATGCAAACGCGGACCACGCGGAACGTTCAGAACTTGAAAAACGATTTGTGGAATCCGCTACAGAAGTGGTGGAGAATGGTGGAATCGCTCTGGTGCCAGCCTTCGGCGTTGGACGGTCCCAAGAAATGGCTTGCATCCTAGCTGCGCATCATTTTGAGTATCCCGTCATCTTGGACGGCATGGCGCGTGAAGCGAGCAGAATAATAATGAATTACAAAGAGTTCCTAAGAGACCCAAAATTGTTTATGAATGCTATGCACTCGGTTGATTGGGTTGAAGGCTGGCGAGACCGCCGAAAAGCTCTCAAGACCCCTGGTGTGATCATCTCAACCGCGGGCATGCTGAAAGGAGGTCCGGCTGCTTTCTACGTGTCTAAACTAGGGAAAAAAGCCAGCAACGCCATTTTCTTGGTGAGCTACCAGATTCCGGGAACTCCTGGAAAAGAGCTTTTGGACAAGGGAGTCTGCACGATTGATGGTCAAGTGCGCAAAGTTAAAGCCCGTTATGAACATTTTGACTTCTCCTCTCACTGTGGAGCAAGTCAACTTAAAGAGGCTCTGCGAAAACTGGGTGGAAAGCCTAAGGTTTTTGTTGTTCATGGCGAGGAAGGAAACTGTGAACTTCTTGCGAATTGGGCTAAGTCTGAACTCGGATTGGACGCTGTTGCACCAAAAACGGGCGATACTTTTGAGGTTTAGGGCGTAGCTATGAAAATCGGCATTTTACCTATCGAGCAAGCAGATAAAACTGTACTAACTCGAATTAAGGCGAAATTGGAGCAAGTTTTCCCAGATACCACATGCGTGGTAATTGACAAAAATCTTTCTCTGCGAAAGGAAGCTTTCGACAAAAAGCGCAAACAGTATCGTTCAAACGCCATCTTAAGTGAAATCCAAAGTTATGCCCTTCAAAATGCAGATTTGAATTGTGTGTTAGGCGTTGTGGACGCTGACATTTTTGTTCCTGAACTGAATTTTGTTTTTGGAGAGGCTACTTGCCCAGGGAAAGCTGCTTTGATATCTTTATGGCGGCTTCGACCTGAATTTTACTGCGAGTCGCTCAACATGGGGCTTTTTTTGGATAGAGCGTTGAAAGAGGCTGCTCATGAGGTTGGGCACACTTTGGGTTTGAGGCACTGTTCGCGTTCTTCATGTGTCATGCATTTTTCTAATTCCATTTTTGATACCGACAAAAAACAAAGCTTATTTTGCGACGAGTGCTACTTGCATGCTGCAATAAGCATCAACAAGTTAGGGTGAAGGTGTTGGCTGAAAAGTTTGATGCTCAAGTCGTGTATTTAGTTCCGGTATTGGTGAGTTTACTATTTGGGCTAGGCTGTGCTTACCTGCTTCTAGCTCAGCCGTTGCCATCTGTGACCGTCACGCCTTTTTCAGAGGCTACCGCTTCAGGTCTATTCGGTAATGTTGCCTATTTTGTTATTCTCATCGCGGTAAGCGCCACTGTTTTCTATATTCTTCTAAAACGAAAAAGCCACAAACTGATCACTTTGCTCATCGCTTTCGCTTTGACGACCGCTGTCTTGCTGCTGTCAGTGATTTACTTGTCAGTGGTTTTTGCTTTTGTTCCAAGCTTGAATTTTTTGGTTTTGCCTCTCTCCATAGTTATGGCTGTTATCTTTGATCTTGCCGTTTTCAGATTGGGCAGCAACGCGCGCAATGTTGTCGTAATCTTTTTAGGCGGCGCAATCGGAGTGTTTTTCGGAAACTTCATCCCCTTTTTGAGTGCCGTTCTGATTCTCATTTTTCTAGCAGTTTACGATGTGTTTGCGGTTTATTATGGACCTGTAGGCAAAATAGCTAACATGGGGCTTGATCAGCTTCACGGTTTAAGCTACTCATTCAAGGATGTTCAAATGGGTTTAGGCGACCTAGTGTTTTATTCTATGCTTGCAGGGATTATGCTATTCAATTTTGGCTTGATTTCCTACTTCATTTCAATCATCGGCATTTTGGTTGGTTCTTTCCTTACCCTTGTAATGCTTGAAAAGAAAGGCATTTTTCCAGGTTTGCCTTTTCCAATCATTTTGGGACTGGTGGGCGGGTTTCTAGCCTCGCTTATAGTATAGCTCTTGCTCAAAACGTAACGGTTCAGAAAGCCCATCCAGCCAAAGTGGAGCTATCCTCACAGTATTTAAAAGGGAGGGGGTACTCTCGTGAGCGCACTAGAGAACACGCAACTAACCGCAATTACAAATATTCAAAAGTTCAATAGTTGGACAAGATTAAATAGCCTGTTTGCGCCATTATCTTGTTGAAGGTGACGTTTTTTGGAAAACAAAGCAGCAGTTATACTTGTTGACATGCTTAACGATTTTGTCACTGGAAAACTGGAAGCCAAAAGAGCCCAGAGTATAATTCCAAACCTTAAACGGCTGGTTGAGGCAGCTCGCAAGAGTAACGTACCAGTCATCTACAGCAATGACGCGCATTATCCCCAAGATGTGGAGGTTACTCGAAAATGGGGAAAACACGCCATAAAAGGTACCGAGGGCGCTGAGGTTATTCCCGAACTCAAGC
>CAZUHG010000096.1:0-3288 GCA_964620515.1 uncultured Candidatus Bathyarchaeia archaeon | reverse complement strand
AAGCGTTTGCAGCAGCTTTATCGCTGACCATGCAGCAAGCGCGCTTGTACGCGGATTTTCAGGATGAGGGTCATTCGCAAACCGCAAAAACATCTCGCCGAACCGCCATTTCACCCTGAACTCGTGCGTGTTACGTTGCACCGATGGGTCGGAAACCACTTGCACTCTCACTTTGGCGGGTTTAACAGTTAAAGCCAAAGTAGCGGCAACGTTCATTTCCCGCGGATAAAGCCGCGCCGCCTCTTCAGCAGTGCCCTCGTACACGATTTGTGCTTCTTTATTATTCAGCTCAAGCGCGCGCGGGTTTTTTCTGGAAGTTAGAACTACCTCGTCTACTCCAGCTAAAGCCGCACTGGAAAGCGCATCTAATCCGCCTATAGCGCCAGAGGGCACGTGAATCTTGCTGCTCTGCACGTTTAAGCCTAAAAGAGCGCCGGTGCTCATCACAATCAAATCTACGCCTTCAGCCGCTACCCGTCCTACGTATTCTCGGGCAGCTTGCTGTGACGCTGCTTCCACGATAACCTTGGGCTTAAGCCTAAGCATTTCTTCAAGGCTCGCCACGACCGTTGCGGGAAAACGCAGGGAACTTTTGAGCTTCTCAGCTTTTTTCGCATCCTGATCGTAAAGGATCAGCTTGTCGCAAACAACAATTTTCCGCTCCACCACTTCAGCGATGAGGGTGCCGATGGCGCCGCAACCGATTAAACCAACTGTTTTCATTTCTTTATTCCTTCATCATATTCAGCGGCGAAGCGTGCATCTGGAAATTGCGGAATTTCTCTGCCATCCTGAAGACCTTTCTTTTCATCTCGCTCGCGTGGAGACACAATTTCAAGATTCATGACTTTGTGGGTTCCAGTAATGTCGCCACTACCTGACTTGACCGCTTCCTCAGCGCTTTTGTCAGCAACAAAAACGGTTAGCTTCTTCACTGGCGTATTCAGAGGCAAGTGTTTCTCTGCTTTTTCCCTTCTAATCTCGCCAATTAACGCGCTTATCAAGTCGCCCTGCTGCTCAGCTTTCTCGTTCACAAACGCCTCGTTAAACTCGGGCCAAGGCGTCACCTGCAGACTCTTGAAGCCTTTGCTGTCAGCGTACATGGCTTGGTAGATTTCCTCTGTCAAATGCGGTGTTATAGGTGACAGAAACTGCAGAACACGGTACAATACTTCGTAAAGCGTGTACTGGGCAGCTGCTCTTTTTGCTGCTCCATGCGTTTCTAACCTGTAAAGCCTGTCTTTGACTGCTTCCACGTAGCAATCGCAGAAAACGTGCCAGGTGAAATTGCGAATTTCTTCCACGGCAATGTTGAATTGGCATTTCTCGAACGCGTCAGTCACTTTCTGCGTGAGCTTTTCGGCTTTGCTCAGAAGCCACTTGTCCAACGGTTCCAGCGTCACAGCCTCAGCGTTTACTGGTTTGTAATCCGACAGAAGCATGTTCGCGAAGGCTGAAACGTTCCAGAGCTTAACGAGAAAGCGTCTGCCATACTCCACGTCAGGCCATCTGAAGGGAATATCTGAACCCGTAGCGCCGCCGCCAGCAGCCCACTGGCGCGTGGCGTCCGAGCCGTACTTGCCTAAAACTTCAGGCGCGGCAACATAGTTCTTAAGCGACTTGCTCATTTTTCTGCCGTCTGAACCTAGAACCATGCCGTTTATGAGGCAGCTTTTGTAGGGCGTCTCGTTGAACAACGCCAAATGTCTAACCATGAGGTAGTAAGCCCAAGTTCTGATGATATCGATTCCAGAGGGGTGCACGTCAGCGGGGAAAAGCCTTCTCCAATCTTTGTGGTCAGGCCAGCCAGCATGCACCGCACACGTGATTGAGCTGTCCATCCATGTGTCAAATACGTCACGTTCGGGAATGAAGTCGCGGCTGCCGCATTTTGGACACTTGGAGACGCGTGGTTTTTCCAGCTTCGGATCTATCGGAATCCACTCAGCTTCTGCCAAGATTAGTTCGCCGCAGTTTTTGCAGTACCACACGGGTATGGGCGTGGCGAACACGCGTTGGCGGCTTATGACCCAGTCCCAATCCAGAGACTTTGCCCAGTCAATCAAGCGCGTTTTCATGTAGTCAGGATACCACACGACTTCGTTGGCGGTTTTTTCCACGGCATCAGTTAACATGCGGGTTTTCATGAACCACTGCTTGTGCTCAAGAATCTCGATGTGTGTCTTGCAGCGGTCGCAAACGCCGACTTCCTGTGCGAGCGGCTCAACCTTCTCCAACAACCCCGAAGCGGCAAGGTCTTCGACAATTGCTGTTCTGGCTTGGTTTATGGTTAACCCCGCGTATTTGCCGCCGTTCTCGTTGATCCTGCCATTGTCTGTTAGGAGCCTGATAACAGGAAGCTTGTGTTTCATCACTGTCTTCACGTCTTCCTTGTCACCGTAAGTGCAGATCATAACTACTCCAGTGCCGAAAGACGGGTCAACAGCCTCATCCGCAATTATTTTTACGGTGCGGTTAATAACTGGAACCACGATGCTTTTGCCGACGTGCCTGCTGAAGCATTCGTCTTCAGGGTTTACCTCCACTGCCACGCAGGCAGGAATAAACTCGGGTCGCGACGTAGCGATCAGCAAGTACTCGTTGCTGCCTTCCAGCGGAAAACGAATGTAGTGCAGCGCACCTTGACGCTTTTCGTAATCCACCTCGGCATCAGCAATAGCTGTTTCGCAACGTGGGCACCAGTTCACGGGGTGTGTTCCCTGATACATGAAGCCTTTTTTATGCAAGAGTATGAAGCTGAGTTGGGTGCGGCGCCAATAGTCAGGGTTCATGGTGCGGTACTCTGTTGTCCAGTCTATGCTGCAGCCCAAGTTCAAGATGGAGCCTTTCATCAGGGCAATGTACCTTTCGATGAGTTGCTCGCACCACTTGCGGAACTGGTCAGGCGGCGCATCGCGCTTGCGGATTTTATGCTCTTTCTCCACCTGTATTTCGATGCTTAAGCCGTGGCAGTCCCAGCCTTGGGGGAAAAGAACGTTGAAACCGCGCATGCGCTTGTAACGGGCTACTATGTCAAAGTAGGTCCAGTTCAAAATGTTGCCCATGTGAAACTCGCCAGACGGATAAGGGGGAGGGGTATCAATTGTGAAGGGAACGCGTTTGGTGTCGTTCCAGTCAAAATGGTAGATTCCTATCTCTTCCCATTTCTGTTGCCACTTCCGCTCGATCTCCGCAAAGTTGTATTTTTTTGGCAGAGGCTGCATTCCTCATTTTTCTCCGTTACAGTATAGGCTTTAGGAAAATTAAAATACAACTAAATAACATTAT
>CAZUHG010000095.1:0-3416 GCA_964620515.1 uncultured Candidatus Bathyarchaeia archaeon | reverse complement strand
AACTCTTCGGAACCGTAGATCACCAACTTGCAGAACACCGCCCCGGAAACATTTTATTAACCGCAGTTCAAATGCTGACAACAGGCAGGTCAAAATTTCATCAAGCCCATCTTGACGAAATGCAATATTTCGCTAACTGTTTACAAAGCGACTTACCGCCTTCACCTTCAGGAGAAGACGGTCTCAAAGATCTAGAAGCAATCACGAAAGCATACAAAAACCAAATACACTTAGAATAGAATAAATCTTCAAATCTAATACGAAATATTTGTTCTTAATGTTTTTCCACAGACGACGTATTTCAAACTGCTAAGCTCCTAATTAAAACAAACCGAAAGGATTGCTCTTTTCGAGGGAAAATCTGACAAAAAGACCGTCCCTCATTTCACAACAAACCACACAATGTAAATTCCAAAACAACTAACCGAGCGGAAAAACCATGGAAAAAGCGCTCAATATGGGTAAGGTTTCAGCCACTGGCAGTTTTCAGCTGTTCATCGGAAAAGTCCTATCCACCCTAATACTGGCTGCCGGCTCTATAATCGTAGGCATATTTATTTCAGAAAGCGACTACGGCTTATATGCCATAGCACTAATCCCCGCATCAACTTTCATTCTTTTTCAAAGCTGGGGCATCAGCTCCGCCATGATAAAATATTGCGCCCATTACAGATCAACAAACCAAACACAAAATTTGCGCCAACTAATTGTGGCGGGATTAACTTTTGAGGTTGCAACTGGATTAGCTCTGACAGTAATTTCACTGTTAACGGCAAACTTCATAGCATCAACGATTTTTAACCAGCCAAATTCAGCCTTTTTGATAGCTCTTGCTTCACTTGTTGTTTTGGCAACATCGCTACTTGCTCCAACGCAGTCTATATTTGTGGGTTTTGAGCGAATGGACCTCAATGGTTTTACGCTGGTTTGCCAAGCTGTAACATATTTTATATCGCCTCTGCTGGTCTATCTGGGCTATGGCGCTTTGGGTGCTGTGATCGGCTACACTCTTTCAATGGTTGCTACTGGCATAATAGCGATAATCATGCTCTATTTTGTCATATTCAGAAAACTGGATCCTGATAAAAACAGCAATTCTAGTCTATCTCAAACCCTGAAACCGTTGCTTCGCTATGGTTTTCCTATAGCGGTTGCTTCCATTTTAGCAGGAATACTGGCTCAGTTCTATAATTTCATGATGGGTTCGTTTTGCGATCTTGCGATGATAGGCAATTATAGAATTGCAACAAATTTCGCGGTTTTATTAACTTTCTTCACAATTCCCATATCCACGGTTTTATTTCCAGCTTTCTCCAAGTTGGACGCAAAAAAGGAGCTTCAGCTTCTTAAGACCATATTCGTTTCCTCAGTTAAGTATGCTGCCCTTCTTTTAGTGCCTGCAACCTTAGCGTTAATGGTGTTGTCACAGCCGATAATCAGCACAATATATGGCAGCAAATGGTCTTATGCTCCCTCCTTCCTAACTTTATACGTTGTATCCAACCTGTTTTCAATTTTTGGAAACCTGAGCATAGGGAATCTGCTAAACGGCTTAGGTGAAACAAAAGCGTGGATGAAGCTGAACATATTAACGCTTTGCATTGGAATTCCTTTAGCTTTTATCCTAATTCCCGCGCTTGAAATAGTTGGAGTAATTCTTTGCATTGTCGTAGCGGGCGTACCGAGCATGTTTATAGGGCTGCACTGGATTTGGAAGCGCTACGAAACCAAAGCAGACTTCAACTCTTCAGTAAGAATATTTCTTGCATCCGCGATTGCAGCCACAGTAACTTACTTGTTTCTTAACTTCTTTAGTGCAGCTGCTTGGATAACCTTAACAGGGGGTGTAATTATTTTTCTGTCAATATACTTAACTGCTGCTCCGCTTATCGGCGCAATCAACCAAACGGACATCAACAACCTCCGATCCATCTTCTCAAGCTTAGGAACGATATCAAAGCTGCTGGAAATCCCGTTGACGCTAATGGAAAAACCCTTAAAGATTCGTCTTAAGCGCTCAAACGCAGGAGATTAACCGTGCCTTTTGCTTTCTTTTATGTTTCAAACGTTCTTCTTGGCATCCAATTAAATAGAACTTTACGTAAATTGTTCTATATCGGCTTTCCATATACGCTTAAATTATACTGGCTCTATTATCTACAAAGGAGAAAGAGAGGGCATGAGCCGTTCTGCGGTAACAGTTGTTATTCCAGCCTACAATGAGGAGAAAACCATAGGTAACGTTATATCGGAAACAGCCTCGATTATGAACGGCTTAGATGTGCCTTACGAAATTATAGTGGTCAATGACGGATCAACAGACAAAACTGGGCAAATAGCCTCTACCCATAAGGCAATTGTCCTTTCAAACAAGAAAAACTATGGTAAAGGCTACGCTCTGCGAAGGGCACTCCAACACGCAACCGGCGACATAATAGTAACCATAGACTCTGATGGAGAACATAAGCCGAAAGAAATTCCAGATCTTATTGAGCCATTGTTTAACGGAACGGACATTGTGGCGGGATCAAGGTTCTTAGGTAGCCAAAGGGGGGCGACAACGCACCTTAACGTAATAGGCAATTTCTTGTTTAACGCTACAATAATGACTTTAACTGGCAAGATTGTTACCGACAGCCAAACAGGCTTTAGAGCTGTAAAAAAGCACGTTCTGGAAACGCTTAATTTGGAATCAGACGGTTACGAAATCGAATCTGAAATAACTGTTAAAAGTTTAAGAAACGGCTTTGTTTTCAAAGAGAAACCAATAACGGTTGAGAGGAGAAAATATAACGTTTCAAAGCTTAGATTGCTCTCTGATGGAACAAGGATACTGAGAACCATTTTGAAGGCCAAGCTCGCAAAAATCAATCATTATTCCGATTGATCACGGCGCAATGTACGCGTTATATCAAAAGATGTGTAGACTTTCAACTCTTTGGTGTTACTTTAGACTTTTAGTACGGCTGTAGACGTACAGCGATAGAACTTCTTTGGTAGTGTTCTATATATTTTTTTCATGCAGATTTATTAAGAAGGTTCACACACGGTAGTACTTAAGAAAGGAGCAGTAATTATGCGAAAGAGTATTCTGTTCGCTGCATTAATCATCGCATTGGTCGGTAGTTTCGTAACTATGGCTTACGCTTATAACTGGGATGGTTCACTGGAATCAGGATATGCCGTTACAAGCAATTACCACGGTATTGATGTGCCATCAGGTGCCGAAGTGGTTGTTACTGCAATGACAACCGACCCTGATGTGGATGTTGTCACTTTTGTCTGGAAGAACCCAGCAGAACAGCCTGTTCATATCGAAACCAAGAAAGTGTACAGCAATGGCACGACATTCAATGGCAAGCTGGTTTATTATGCTAACTCTACATTTACACCAAACGCGATGGGCGACTGGGGAG
>CAZUHG010000094.1:0-3456 GCA_964620515.1 uncultured Candidatus Bathyarchaeia archaeon | reverse complement strand
ACTGTGGACATGGATGTTCTTGATCCTGCTTTTGCGCCTGCAGTGCAGAATCCAGAGCCAGATGGACTAGAAACTTGCACGTTGCTGGATATTTTGTGTGCGTTGTGCGACAAGCGTGTAGTTGGGTTTGACGTTGTGGAGGTTGCGCCTGTTTATGATCAGGGAATTTCTGCTGTTGCAGCTGCGAAAGTGATGTTCGAAATGCTTTGCCAACTGGAGAAAACCCGAAAAAGGTAACCGTTATGGAAGATGTAAAAGCCTATTACGATACGAAATCAGGAAGTTATGATGAAGTTTTTGGTACGCTGTATTTCAAAGTGTATGACGCGATAACTTGGAAGTATTTGGAGCCATATGTTCCAGCAGACCCTAATGCGATGGTTCTTGATGCTGGAGGAGGAACTGCGCGTTGGGCAACTCGCATGGCGGAGAAAGGCTGCAAAGTGGTTTTGATGGATTCTTCCGAAAAAATGTTGAATGCTGCTGCCAAAAAAGTGGCGGCGAAAGGTCTTCAGCACAAGATTACTTTGAAGAAGGGTAACATTGCAGAAACAGGTTATGCGGATGAAACTTTCGATTTGGTTCTTTGTGAGCATGCGCTTTTTCTTTTCAAGGAACCTGACGTTGTGATAAAAGAGTTGAAGCGGGTTCTCAAAAAGAATGCGGCGTTGATAATTTCGGCGCAGAACCGTTACGTTCAAGCTTTGTCTTCACTTGCAGGCAAGCCAAGCGTGGATAACGTGGAGCGAGTGTTCAAGGTTTTAGCAAGCCAAGAACACGAGTGCATGACTAAAGACGGAAAAGTCAAAATTTACACGTGGACTCCACAAGAGTTTCGGGAAATGCTGGAGCGGAATGGCTTGCGCGTGGAAAAACTGGTGGGTAAAGTGGTGACTATGCCTTTACGCGTAAGACAGGAGTTCTTCATGGAAAAGAAGCATCCTGAAGAATTATTCAACAAAATACTTCAGTTTGAACTTGCTTTGTGCGAAAAACCCGATGCGCTGGCACTTGCAGGACACTTATATGCTATAGCTTTCAAGCTCTGATAGGCGTGGAAAAGTCTATAGCTCCTTATTTAAAGGCGCTATAAATAGAGTTGAAGAGCGTCGTCTCTCTGTTTTGCAGTTGCCCTCTGTATGTAGAAGGCGGGGGAGCAATGGTGTTGCTTAAAGGTGATCGCATGCGCGTCTATTTAGCGTTGATCAGGCTGTTTGTTGGCTGTTTTTGTTTGCGGTCTTTTGTTTTTTGTTGTGCAAGAGCAGCAAGCTTGCAGCGATAATGGCTGTTGCGGCTGTTGCCACTATGGCTATGGTCACTTGCGGCGTTAGCTCCCATGGTCTGGCTACAGTGAAGCAAATTATCTGCGACCCACCCATGTTACCGCTGGTGTCGTTTGCGTAAACACGCACGCTGTACGCGCCGTCAGGTAAACCAGTTAAAGTCACGTTTCCAGCGACAGTCACGTTCGCTTGCCCATTTAAGCTGTAGCCAATCCATGAAGCGGCTTCGTTTACGGTGAATGTTAAGGAAACGTTGCTTGACGTGTACGCGGTGTTGTTTTCGGGTGAGGTAACAGTGATTTCTGGTGGTGTTGCGTCTGGGGCGGCTTGCGTTGCTTGGATGTGTCCAAGCGGCACATACTGCTCATTTTCAGTAAATGACCACATTGCAGGTGGTGTGCCCATCCAACCCCCTAAAGCGTATAACATATCATCAACAACAGCAACTTTCAATCCAAATCTGGCAGTAGGCATGTCTGTGCCAAAAGTCCAAGTGTTATCTTTCGGATTGTACACTTGAACCTTACTTGGTGATGAATAGCCGCCTACGATGTAGATTCTTTGAGGTGCCATAACCCCCGAAGTTACGCCGACTCCTGCGCGGTCAGTTGGTACTAGAAGAGGACTCCCTGTGCTCCACGCTCCTGTTTTAGGGTCATATATTTGGATGTTAGAAGGGGAGCCAATAAGGAGGTTCCCACTTCCCCCTAGTACGTAGATTTTATTGTTAACAACCGCTGCAGCATGGTTATACATTGCTTTAGGTACAGGTGTTTCTGTGCTCCACGAATCGGTTGCCACATCATAAACCTCAGTAGCGTTCGAAACGTATGGTCCATACATCAACGAGTAATTCCCCAAGTTCCCGCCTATCACATAGATTTTTCCGTCCACAACACTTGCACTCATTTGCCACCTAGGCGTAGGCAAAGCTTTTTTTGTTTCCCAAGAATCCGTAGCAGGGTCATAAACTTCCACCGTTGAGCCTCCGCCTATAGTGTAGATTTTGTTTTGATAAGAAACCGTCGCAAAACCGCCTCTCACAGTCGGGATAGGCTCTTTAGCTATCCACCTGTCGGTGGACGGGTTGTACTCAAAAGTGCTACCGCTATCTAAAAAGACGTAAATTTTGTTGTTAACGGCAGCAGCACCTACCACACCTGCCTGTTCAGGCAGCTGAGTTTTTGTCGTCCAGTAGTCGCCTAAAACTTGCCCTTTGCTCTCCTCTATAAAGAAGAGTGCAGGCTTTAACGCAACCAGCAGGGTTGAAACAGTTAATATGAAAACAAGAAACAACGCTGCATGCCTATTCAACACTGTATCCTCACATATAGTTTGTTTTTCCAAATTAAATAGTCTACTATTCATACAACCTTTAGTATAAAACTAGAGCACCACTGCAAACCACTCAAATACTCTATTGGAATTAGAGCGCCCACACTCGTTGCTGCATATGTGCATAAGGAAGAAAGACTTTCTGAAAGTTGACTATCATGTTTTATGCTTTTCTGTCACTAAAATCTTAAATAACGCTATAATTGTAAACATTTAGTTTAACAAACTAATAGAAAGTGAAAACTTGGAGCCACTCACAAAACGTTCAATCCAACTTCTTAAAATGTTATACGAGAAAGGCGCGTCTACAAACACCTACACGCTGCGCCTCAAACAGAACGAGTTATCCACGCAATTAGACATAAGCAGACAAGCTTTGAACGTGCACCTCAGAAAACTGAAAAGCAGAGGCTACATCCGCACAGGCAGAGGTTTCATAGACGTCACAGAAAAAGGCTTAAACGCCCTCGGCGTTTCAACTACACCCGCCTTCATTCTCATCAAAGTATCCCCTGTCAAGAGAATTCAAGTTTACGACAAAATAAAAGAAATTGCAGTTACGAGAGCCTTCAGAGTAGCTGGAGAAGTTGACGCTTTAATAATTGTAGAAAGAGAAAACTTGGATGAAATCCTCAAAAAACTGTACGCTATAGACGGAATCCAAGATACACGGTCTTATGTCACGATTGAAACCATCAAATGAGCAGGAATCTTGAAGCAGACCAGCAGATCTGCCTACACAGCCACTGGCAATGTGGATTCTTGCTAAGTATTTTCCGAAACGCTTTTATTCGCGGAGCAACGTCTCATTCAACAGGTTCGAAGCTACAATGACAAA
>CAZUHG010000093.1:0-3476 GCA_964620515.1 uncultured Candidatus Bathyarchaeia archaeon | reverse complement strand
GCGGAAAAACCGCGAATCGCCATTTTAGCCACAGGAAACGAACTCGCCGAAGCAGACAGCAAACCGTCTGGAAACCAAATTTTCGACTCCAACCGCATCATGCTTTCAGCCATGTGCCGCGAACTCGGCGCAGAACCAGTAGACCTTGGCATAGCAAAAGACGACTTAGCTGAAATCGCCGAAAAAATCAAAACAGGACTCCGAAACTGCGACGCAGTAATCACCACTGGCGGAACCAGCGTTGGCGGATTAGACTTGGTTCCCGACGCAGTCAACAAAACAGGAAAACCAGGCATAATCGTTCACGGCGTAGCACTGCGACCAGCCATGCCCACAGCCCTTTCAGCGCTTGACGGAAAACCCGTTATGGTTCTTTCAGGCAATCCAGTAGCCGCAGTAATCGGCTTCGAAGTGTTCGCGAGACCCTTAATCTGCAAAATGCTTGGAATGCCGCAAGCGGAACCGCGACCAACCGTTAACGCGGTTATGACGCGGAAAGTGGCTGCAGCGCTTGGAAGAAAAACTTTTGTCCGCGTCAAAGTAACTCAGAAAAACGGAGCTTTTCTCGCTGAACCAGTTAGTGCACGTGGTTCTGGAGCAATCTCCACCATGACACGAGCTAACGGTTTCGTCGTTGTTCCCGAGAACAGAGAAGGTGTAACGGAAGGCGAAGTTGTGGCTGTGCGCTTGTTTGGAAACGTGGAGGCAGCAAGCTAAAATGTTTAGGCGGTTGATGACGTTTGACGAAGCCAAAAAAGTGATTAGCGAACGGCTTAAACCTGAAACCTTAGGCGAAGAAGAAACTCCATTGTTGAAGGCATATAATCGCATTCTCAGGGAAAACGTGGTTTCCGCGTTGGACATTCCGCCTTTCCACAGGTCAACTGTTGATGGCTACGCAGTGAAAGCAGCGGACACTTTTGGCGCAGAAGAAAACCAACCTGAGAAATTGCGGCTTTGCGGCGTGGTGAACGTTGGGGAACAGCCGAAAATCAAGGTTGGGAAAGGTGAAGCTGCGGAAATCGTTACAGGTGCTCCTATTCCTGAAGGCGCTGACGCTGTGGTGATGGTTGAAGACACAGATAGTGCTGGTGCTGAACTGCGCGTTTGCAGAGCCGTAACTAAAGGCGAAAACGTAATGAAGCGCGGAACGGACATTAAAAAAGGCGAAACAGTGCTTAAAACTGGCCAAGTTCTAGGCGCTTCCGAGATAGGTGTTTTAGCCGCTTTAGGCTTAACCAAAGTTAAAGTGTTCAAGGTTCCAGTGGTTGCGGTTCTTTCAACAGGCGCAGAAGTAACCGAACCTGGCAAAGAGTTGCCTGCGGGAAAAATTTACGACATAAACGCTTACAGCCTAAGCACTGCAGTGCAGGAAAGCGGCGGAAACCCAGTTTACTTAGGCGTGGTTCCAGACGACAAGGCTGAACTGCGAAAAGCCTTGGAGCATGCGTTGGCTTCTGCGGATATGGTGTTGACTTCTGGCGGAGTTTCCGTGGGTCCAAAAGATTTGACTCCGCAAATAGTGGATTCTCTCGGCGAACCAGGCTTGATTGTGTGCGGCATCGCGGTGAAGCCTGGAAAACCTACGACAGTAGCGCTTGTGGGAAGAAAGCCTGTTTTTGCGCTTCCTGGTCATCCGACTTCTGCTTTGTTGATGTTCCATTTGCTGGTTCGCCCTGTTATCCAAGGTATGTCTGGCAGAACTGCACCAGAAGTTCAGGCGGTTAAGGCTTTGGCGGCTGCGAGGATGTTTTCGGCTAAAGGTAGGCGAACTTTTGTTATGGTCACGTTGAAACGCGATGAGTTTAATCGGTTCGTTGCTGAACCTGTGGAAACTGGCGCTTCGGGAGCCATAACAACCCTTGCTAAAGCTGATGGGTTCGTGGAGATTCCGGAGAATCAACAGTTTGTTGATGCAGGTGAAGAGGTTCCAGTAGCGCTTCTAAAAGCTGTTGTGTGAATTAGGTTTAGACTTCCTGCGTATTTCTTTTTAGCAGGATGTAAGCTGTAACCAGCCATGTTAGAACAGCATAGATGATCATGCTTGTGAATACAAGCCAGTTGGTGAATGCGATTACATATAGCGTGTATAGGGAAATTGTGGTGGCAACGGCGAACAAGGCGACAACTAGCCATATTGCCCAGAACCTTTTCTTGAAAATGCCGTAAGCAGTTATTAAACTCAAGATTCCAGTCAAGCCGATGTGAGGCGGAAAATTGGCGAAGGGCAGCAGCGCGAGAAATATGATTCCAACTGCGCCGTAGAAAGCAACTGGTGCTAATGTGTGGACATCAGCAGTTTTGAGTTTGGATGTGAATGACACTTTTAACCGCCTTTTAACTTTAGCAAGTAGTTGCTGAATTAATAAATTTGCTGTTCAGCTGCTCATGTTAGAAACTCTAATATACGGAAATTATGACACCTACAGTGGTTTGAGGAGAACAAGTTGCCTTTCACGCCGTTTCATCTGGGTCCAGCGCTCTTTTTTGGCTTGCTCCTATCAACGGTGTTTGACCTGCCAACGTTTCTGATAGCAAATGTACTGCCAGATGTTGAGCCTCTTATTGTTTTATTATTTGATGTTAGTGGTTATCCGCTTCACGGCTTTCTCCACTCTTACATAGGTGTAACAATTCTTGCGGCTATTCTAGCGCTTTGCATGTATCTTCTCAAGGGCTTCTTTGGGAAAGTCATGAGAGTTTTCCGTCTTCAGCAAAGTTCTTCTCTCAAGAAAATAGTGTTTACCGCCTTCATTGGCGCTTATTTCCACGTGTTCTTGGATTCTTTTCTGTACAGCGAGATGATGCCCTTTTATCCTTTGGATGGGAACATGTTCGCCGATGTGTTTTCAACCGCAGATAGTTACGCTGTTATCTACGGTTTCTGCGGAATCACTGCACTTTTAGGAATCTTCTTATACTTGTACAAAATCAGGAAAGGCGTTGCCATTTTAGATTAATCGTACACAAATCAGCGAGCAGCAATTTTTTCTCTGATGCGGTAAGCGAAAAAGTTTAGAGCAACCCAACGCTAACCAGTTAAAAGGACTGAGCAAGATGAGTAATTGGGAACTGTTCGTTTCACAATCAAACGTTTTCAGCGGAATTCAGAAACCCTTTGAAAAAGCTAAGTATGTGGTTTTTGGTGTTCCATTTGACGTTACTAGCACGTACAGGACTGGTGCACGGTTTGGACCTAACGCGGTTCGCCAAGCTTCTTTGAATATAGAGACGTATAGTTTTCGCAGTGGGATAGATGTTGAAGACTTGGTGCTGCATGATTTGGGCGATTTGCATGTGTCCACTGGTCCAAAGAAGACAGTGGATATGCTGAAGCTTGTGGTTGCAGATGTTTTAGCTGCTAAAAAAATGCCAGTGGCGATTGGCGGAGAACACACGATAACGTTGGGCATCCTGAAGGGTTTAGGTGCTAAAGCTCGGAAAACGGCTGTGGTAAGTTTTGATGCTCACCTTGA
>CAZUHG010000092.1:0-3492 GCA_964620515.1 uncultured Candidatus Bathyarchaeia archaeon | reverse complement strand
ATACCATACAAGGACGCTGACTCAAGTGCAATAGCAACAAAAGCCCAAGAAATCTACCAACAACTCAAGGAGAAAGGAATAGCCGTTGTTTTAGACGACAGAGAAGAATACACACCTGGCTGGAAATTCAACGAGTGGGAACTGAAAGGCGTGCCCATCCGCATAGAGATAGGCCCCAGAGACCTTAAACAGAACCAGATAACAATGGCAAGACGAGACACCTACCAGAAAACCCCTGCCAAAATAGACGAAGCTGTACAAGCCACAGAAAAACTTCTTGAAGAAATTCAAAACAACATATACACAAAAGCCAAAAAAACTTTAGAAGAAAAAACGGCGACAGTGCATAACTATGATGAATTCAAGAAAACGCTAAAAAAGAACGGGGGATTCATCAAGGCAGCATGGTGCGGCAACTCAAAATGTGAGGAAAAAATAAAGGAAGAAACTGGCGCCACAATTAGGCTGCGACCATTCGAAAAAGAAAAACCCATAGCCAACTGTGTCTACTGCGGAGAAAAAGCCGTGGAAATGGTGTACTTCGCCCGATCATACTAGATGCGGCTGCTGGCTACTCGGCCAATTTGACCTGCTTATTGAGTTGTTTAGCCACATCGTCTAACCCGAGTTTCTTCAGTGTCATCTTCGTCGGGATGCCTCTATTGTCCCAGCCTCTTTTCTGATAGTACTTTTGCAACATACCATCGTATTTTGCGGGGTCAAGTTTGGAGCCCTTCAACGGTCCTTTGGTTAGTGGTCCTTTAAACCACCTAGCAGGCGGAAAATCCATTTCCCGTGTCCAAGTGCCGTCGTACTCACGTACCCAAAAAGCCCGAATCAAGCTCCAGATTCGATCGCTGATTTCGCTTAAAGTGTTCCAAGTAAATTCTATGCCAGTAGCTGCACGAAGGAAACGCGTGTACCATTCAAATTCTAGACCAAGCGAAGTGTTAGGGAAACGACAAACTGTTAAGGATTCAAAAATCCCGCCGCGGAGGCGCTGCATCTCTATAATCTTGTCAATTTTCTCTTCACTGTAGCTTTCACGTTTAGTTTGGACCTCCCAAGGAATCACCCACGCATCTTTGTGATGGGCACCAACCGCACTGGTGCCGTAAGCCAACGCCATGCCAGGCGCAGCATGACAATCGTAAGCTGTTACCTCCAAACCTTTAACATGCATAGCCCAATCATCTGCCCCATGACCTACTTTGGCAGCAACGGCTCGGATTCCGTCAGCGAGAACCTCACCAAAACCGCGCCTGTAAGCTATGTCGTTAATCAACTCCTTGATTTCTTGGTATTTTCCCCAATGGAACTTCTCAATAATTCGCCGTTTTTGGGAAGTTTCAATGGCGAAGCCCAGCACGTTTCCAAGTGAAATGGCGTCCAAACCAAGTTCATCTGCAGCACGGTTTAAAGCCGCAATCTGTTTAAGATTACTCAGCCCGATGTTTGAGCCCAACATTGCTACGTTTTCGTAATCAAGCTCAGACTCTTTCTGGTCAGAATCTTGAACCACGTTACCGCATGTCATGTTACACTGTGGACAGCCACGGTTAGAAACCTTGATTTTCTCCATGGCAAACCCGCCTATCTTATCGGCTTCGTCGAACACTCCTTCACAGAAATTAAAAGTTGGCAGCGCACTGTTTTCTTGGCACCACTCTACTGTGGACATTGTTCCCTGCCGCTTCCAAAAAGCGTAACCGGGTTTAGTCATTACTTCCCTGTAACCTGCAGCGTTAAGCTCCTTCATTTCCCTAGGATTGGCAACAGGCAAACTATCAAAACCCTCAAAAACTATAGCCTTCAAATTTTTGGAACCCATAACAGCGCCCATTCCAGGTCTTCCACCAGAGCGACCTTCCTGAGAAACAACAGTAGCAAACTTGACGAGATGTTCTCCCGCTGGACCAATGGATACAATGCCAGCGGTGCTCGGGTAAATGTTCTTCAACTGAGCCTCAGTCTCGAATGAGTTCAAGCCCCAGAAATTTTTAGCGTCCACAAATTCAGCAATCTCATTGTTTTTAATGTGAAGAATAACAGGAGTCTTTGCTTTGCCTTCTATGATAATCGCGTCGTAACCAGCTGTGCGCATTTGAACAGCAGCAGCACTTCCAATGTTCCCGTCTCCGTAGCCACCCGTCAGAGGACTCTTTGCGGCTACAACAAATTTACCGCTGTTCGGCAAACCTAACCCAGTAAGCGGACCAGCAGCAAAAATAAGCTTGTTTTCAGGCGATAACGGATCAACCCCAGGCTTTAGTTTGTCCCAGAGAATCTTGGCTGCAAAACCTCTGCCGCCGAGAAAATTCAAAGCCAAGTGTGCATCGTATGATTCCGCAACTGCCTTATTCTTGCTTAAGTCAACTTGCAGGAAAACACCATTCCAACCAAACACTCGCATCCACCAAGTCCCAATGTTTTGCATATTATTGACCAGTACGAAAATAAAAGTTTAATGAACAATTACGACTAACCATTCTCCGCAGAACAAAACGCAGACGTTTTTTCATTTGAACCCACCAATTCTTCGGAAGCTTTATGTTTTCGAACTGCGCAACTGTGCAGTAACACAGAGGCTTCACAGTGGTGAACGTCAAAGTTACTGCGCGAGCGAAGACTATCGAATACGCCATACGCGACGTAATAGTCAACGCAGGCCCAATTACAAAGATGGGAAAAAAGATTTTTTACCTAAACATCGGAGACCCTGTAGCCTTTGACTTTCCCACACCCCCGCACATCAGGCAAGCACTGATTGAGGCGGTACAATCTGGAGAAAACAACTACTCACCGTCAGAAGGAATACCTGAACTAAGACAGGCTGTAACTGAAAAAGAAAAACGGGTCAACGGCGTGAACGTACCCGCGGAAAACGTCTTAATCACTTCCGGCGTCTCCGAAGGAATTCAAATGGTGATAGCCGCCCTAATGGAAAAAGGAGATGAAATCCTTGTTCCAGGACCTGCCTATTCGCCATACATATCTTACTCTAAAGCTTACGATGGAACGCCAATCACATACGAAACAATAGAAGAAGAAAACTGGCAACCGAACATCGATGACTTGCGAAGAAAAATCTCAGAGAAAACGCGCGCCATAGTGATAATCAACCCAAACAATCCCACAGGCGCGCTTTACAGAAAGAAAGTAGTCAAACAAATACTGGACGTAGCAGGAGAACACGGTCTACTTGTTTTATCAGATGAAATTTACGATCAAATACGATACACTGGAGACTACTGCAGCACAGCCCATTTAGCCAAAGACTTGCCCGTAGTCGGATTAAACGGGTTCTCAAAAGTGTACCTGATGACCGGTTGGAGACTTGGATACATATACTTCCACGAACAAAACGGTGAATTGCAGGAGCTAAAGAAGACCATCGAAAAAGAGCAGCGTATAAGAATCTGCGCCAGTACACCAGTTCAGATGGCGGGAATAGCTGCGCTAAGAGGTCCGCAAGACCATGTGAAAGACTTG
>CAZUHG010000091.1:0-3495 GCA_964620515.1 uncultured Candidatus Bathyarchaeia archaeon | reverse complement strand
TGCAGTTGCGGTGGCCAGTCCAATGGTATTTTCCGTAAGCAGGGTCAGTTTCGATGGTGAACTTGAGACGCGCAGGGTCTTTGCAGCGAATAGCGCCCACAACTCCTTGATAACTCGCCCGTTCAAGCTCAAAGACGTTGGCTTCTCTGCCCATACGCCAAGGCCAAAAACTGTGGCTGTCACTGTTCGAAACCAACGTGAAACTGTCAAGTCCGCTTAAACGCCAGTTCATCGGAGGGTCAGAGGAAAGCCCCGTTTCCAATGCGTGTATGTGCCGCGTCATGTCTTGGTAGCATTCTTCGATGCTGTCGAAGCCGCTGAAAGCACCGAAAACGCTGAACCACGGCGTCCAAGCATGAGCTGGAAAAACCATGTTCTCACTTGAAGCTGCCATCACCTCTTCAACTAACTGCGGAGCAGTCATGTTCAGCAGGGGTCTGCCGTCTGCGCCTAAATCGCCGTAGCGCTTAAGTGCATCATTGATTTGAACCGCGATCTCCACGCTGGGAGTCAAGATAACATGGTGAACCTTCTTGGTCTCGTTTTCAAAATTGAAGATTGTGCAAACTTCCGTCGTCAACATGAACTGCACAGGCGAATCCGCCTTGCTGGCAACTTTGAAAAGACCCGTGCCAAGTTCTGGAACCAAAGTGTCCTGTATTTCCTTGAGCCATTTCGGATGTGTAAAGTCGCCTGTGCCTACAAGGTTTAGCCCCTTAATTTTTGCGAAACGAGCAATTTCGCTGATGCTCATTTGCTGGCTTGTTGCCCGGCTGTAACGGCTGTGAATATGTAAGTCGGCAATTACTCGAATTTGAAATACATCTCCTTTTCACTACAAAATGGTTTGTTCTATGCTTTTTGATGAGGGTAGTATGGGTATGTTATGTTAAAAAATTTATGCTCAAGAACCCAGATCATACCGTGTACGTTATTCAGACGATAGGTCATTTAATACTAAAACCGATAGATTATTCGCGTTGAATGCTAAGCCCAAACGCCGAAAAGAAAGGGAAAAAGTCGCAAGTTTTACCTAAGGTGTTTTCTTAATTTCCTCTTCGTAAAGTTCTCTTATCGCATCTTTCTTAGTCTTGCCTGAAGACGTTTTCTTATTCAATTTAGATTGTAACAGGAGTTCAGGATTCAGAAATCCTTGATCCCTATACTCAGAAACTAACTTCCTAACCATATATTCCGAGTCTGGGTCATCTAATTCGCTTAGGATGGGTCGGTATGACCCTTCATTTTCTCTATTAACTCTTCCTCTTTCTTTCCAAGAATATTGCACGTTTTGGCTTCGGCTCATGTCAACAACCACCCAACCAATTGCACCGATAAATCCAAAAACAAAGGCAGCTAGCAAACCGCCCTCACTGACTTCCCTTCCAGCAAGACCGTAAATAACCCCCGCAGCGATCCAGCTTATTCCAACATAAAGCAAACTTCCCCAAAACCAATCTCCTATGAAAAAACCGATTAAAGCACTTATAGTACCCAATATTATTAAGAGGAAACTAGCGGTGTCTGATTCCATTTTACTCTCGATTCACACTGTTTAAGAGCTATAGCCTTTTTTAATTTTCGGAAGTAAACACGAAAAGATAGATGGAAAGAGCAACTTGTACTTCTTTTAGTAGTCGAAGCTTTTCATTTGTATTAGAATGTTCAAGAAAAGGGTGGTTTGTTCTAATGTGGGCTGGTGTGTTTGACGTAACTCGCTTTTTTTGTGGTCTTGCCTTACTAAACAGTAAAATCAACGGAAGAACGGAAGAGAAAAGTCTATTATTTTGTTACTGCTGTTTCGGCAGCTCGACTGCTGCATCCCCAGAGGTTTTGGCGGCGCCTTTTGGTTCCTCTACGTATTTCGCGAAGTATTTTTCCCAATCCAACTTGAACATAATTATGAACACGATGACCAGCAGAACTATTCCGATGACTGTGCCGATTACAAGGGACATCCCTCCGCCTTCCACGCCGAAGATGCTTTTGACAATTTCCAGAGACAAGCGGCCACTGTAGGCTATGATGAGGTTGGAAAAGAATTTTCCAAGCAAAGCTGGAATAAACGCTTTGAGCACGCCATACCGCATGATGCCCAAAGGAATGAAGAGCAAATCATCTGGAAGAGGCGTCAGAGCAAAAATAAAAATTGCGATTGGACCAAGTTTCTTGAAGAGCTTCGTTAAGAAATCCATTTTTTTCTTGTATTTGTCGCCGATGACTCTTCTCCCCCCAAAACCGAGTAAGTAACCTGAAAGCTCGCCTACAGCCGCGCCTGCGCCAGCGAAAACCGCAATCAACAGTGGTTCAAAAACCCAGTTGCCGCCGCTCTGGAGACCGCCGAGAATGAAGATGACGACTGTGGAAGGAATTGGAATGAAAATTGATGTGGCACCAAGCAGGCTTATGAGAAAAATTCCTAAATATCCATACTGAAGCGCAAAGTTCTGCAACCAAGTTTCGATGTCCTGAAGCAGCAATTAACAGTCAAACCTTTCAATAACGTATACGAGTTACACTTAAAGAATTTGTGAATTTATAAAAACAGGTTCAAAGCGAGACATGCCTTCTTTGGGCGAAAACCTGCAACACACGATTAAGTAATAAAGTTTCTTAGTCCTGCTTTCTCGGCTAATTGAACCGCTTTCGCCCTCTCATCTCTACTAAGCCGACTATGCAATTCGGGGATTTCGTGTGCGCGCCACTCAGGTCTGTACTGGAACATGAGGTTAACCCGTGTTTCAGCGCCCAAATTTTCAGCTATCCAGTTCAGCGTCGGTTTCGTGCAGCACTCCAGATGGTTCGGCAACACCAGCACTCGTATTATCAGTTCGCCATGTTTTTTGGCTTCCAAATGGTTACGCGTGCAGACCGCCCAGTAATCGGGCGCATCCGAAATTTTTTCCGCGCAATCTGCTGGTCCATACTTGAAGTCTAACAGGTAAACGTCAGCGAATCCAGCTAGGAGCCTGGCGGTTTCTGGACTGTAGTAAGAGTTGGAGTTCCAGACAACGGGTACATTGACGCTTACGTGCTTGAAGGTTTCCAGCCACTGCTGAAGCCACGGCGTAGGTTCTCCGCCCACGAGATTCACGTTTCTGCAGCCACCCGCGCGCAACTGTTCAACTTCCTTAGCCACTTGTCGGGGTTTGCATTCGGCGCCAGGTTCCATCCATTGAGAAATGGTCCAGTTCTGGCAGTGCAGACAGCGCATGGTGCAGCCCATAGTGAATATGGTTCCTGACGGCACAAGCTCTGGTTCTTCGCCTACATGCACAAAAATACTTGAAACCGCCATCGTACCGCCGCATTTACAGTGCCCCAACTCGCCTGCCAGTCGGTTGATGCCGCACCTGCGACTGCAAAAATGGCATTGCCGCAGAATTCTGTTGGCGATTTCGATTTTCAAGTCAAAATATGATTTTGCTGGTGTAGAAGAATCGTGAAATTTTTTGCCTTTGTCGATTTCGTTTTCAGTTTCACGGAATTCTTCAG
>CAZUHG010000090.1:0-3511 GCA_964620515.1 uncultured Candidatus Bathyarchaeia archaeon | reverse complement strand
CGCCGTGGCTTTCTGTCTCTAACGCTTTGATGCGAGTTTCGATGAATTCGGCGACTTTCTCTTCGCTGAAGCGCTTTTCTTCCTCTTGCTTCTTGAGCTGTTCTCGAATAGTCTGAAGGATTTTATCCACCTCAAAGGGCTTCATCACGTAAGCGTCCGCGCCTTTATTCACGGCAGCTACGGCGTTTTGAAGCGTCGGGTAGCCTGTGACTATTATTTTTCGCATCTTCGGCTTGGTACTGCGCAATTTTGATAAGAGTTCGATTCCTTCCATATCTGGCAAGCGAACGTCAATCAGCGCTAGGTTGTAAAACGAGTTCTCGCTTTCCTCTATACCTTTTTTGGCTGTTTCCGCTGTTTCAACAACGTATCCTTCATCTTCAAGAATAGTTTCCAGCACTTTTCTTATGTTCTCATCGTCATCAATGACTAAAATTCTAGCGGTTTCACCCATACTTTTTTGCCTCTTTCTTTCTCTCTCATTGAATTCAACATTTGTTTTTTACTCCATTCTCTAAGGCACATCTGAGCGCCTAGAAACGCATGTTTATGTCAATGCAACCATGCTTTAGGGATAGTTACAGATTTAGAACAAAATTATCACGCTTTGATAAAGCCTTTATGAACCGCTGATATGAATTTTCGTTAACTGCCCTCAAAAATCGTTAAAGTTGGTTTTCAACCGTTTCTGTTTCATGTGTTTTTTTCAGAAAACCTTCTTTCGCCGCGGCTACATATTTAATGAATTCAAGTTGTTCGTCTTCAATCATAAGTGGAAGCCCAATTTTTGTGTGCAAGTGTTTCATGATCAGAATTTCTATGAATTGAGCACCTGTTCCGAAGATTTTTTCAAGGCCTCCTTGAAATTCTACGAGGTTGTCGGGGATTTCGGTTCTTGTCACGCAAAATTTGTTCTCTATGTGGAAGTATATTGATTGTTTCACTGATTCCCCTAGAGAATTTAAGGCTTCGTCAATGGCGCTTAGCAAAAACTTATCAAACTCTTGTGATTTCGTTGTCAATGCCCCAACTTCCCATGAAGTTCCCAGTTGCTCTAAGGGTTTGCTGCCCATAATATACCCACATATACATTTAAAGTTAATTCATGATTTATCTTTATTTGAAAACGCCGAATCGGAACCTGAACGTTACTCAACAATTGATTCGCTGAAAGCTCAAAATGGGTTTTTGCCACGATGAATACTTTCTTTCATCAGACTCAACTCTTTAACGTAGTCCATCAGAGCCATCCGCAACGTCTCGCTCTCGCTAGTACCTAATCGTCTAGCTAACTCATTCAAAATCTCCCTTTGCTCCTTACTCAACACAACTTTGACCACGCATTTTCTCGGCATTTCAATCACTTTTTCAGGTTTAGACCAACAGGATGGTCCACACGGTAGCCCACAGATAGACCACGCTGAGGTACCATTCACCTTTTCACTTTCCAGTATATTAATTGGGTATTAGTTGTGTGAGGTCTAAGGAAAATGCCATGGGAAAACACGGAACAGCACATCCGAAGTGGGCATCGAAGTCCCGAAGAGTTTCAAAAGGACACTCTTAAAACCATCACGTTGAACGAAAAGGAAGGAATCAAAGCCGTAATAGGCAAGCCGAAAGGCAAAGGCGTAATGGAAATCCAGAGTTACTTGTTCGAAAAAGCCAAAGGCTGGACGTTGGAGAAAGCCAAAGAGTGGTTCAAAGAACACCACACGCAGACTAAAGAGCATGTCTACGCGGTTTTACCCTTCACAATCACCGAGAAAATACTGGAGAAACCGCTGCGGATACGCGGCGTAGCCATGACGGCTGGCATGAGCAGAAACTTTAACATTTACACGCCAGAAGAGCTGCAAATTTTCGCGGGCAAACTCGTTGATGCACCCGTTTACATAGAGCATGTGACCACAGCAAATTCTGTGGGCAAAGTCGCCAAAACCGAGTGGGACGGACAGCGTTTATGGTACGAGGCGGAAATCTACGATGACGAAACAGCTGAGAAAATCCGCAAAGGCTTAATCAGGCACGTGAGCGTCGGCGCAGACTACGAAACCATAGACCTAGTTGACGGAAAAATTCCCCACGGATTATACAACGCAGAAGTAAGCTTGGTGGCGGTGCCGGGAATATCAGAAACCAACATTCAAATCGTTGAAGCGCTGCGGATTAAGGAACAAGGAGCCGCGCCAATAGTAGCTGGCGAATACGTCCTCGGTTTTTACCAAGACGCCTCAGCATTCATGCCCGAACACTTCACCACTGTTTGGCTTGACCGCGAAAACGGCGTTTTAGCCATAATGGGAAAACCGCGGCAGCAGCCAGAAGCCCAGCGCACGCAGGCTATTCTTTTTTCCAAAGAGAAAATGTGGGATCAAATCAAGATTCAGGATTGGCTTGCGCTTCACCCTAACTACATGGTTTCAGCTCAAAACCAGAGCGCCATCGCAGAGAGCCTGCTGAAAAAGCCGGCAGAGCCAACAATACCAGTGAGCGAAGCGGTGAAGTTGATTGAAGCGGTTCTGCCAAACCGCCTTGTCCAACGTAGTTGGAGTCTGGGACCTCAGAGAATGTGTCAGGAACTGCGCAGAGTCATAGCTAAACTTCGCAGTCTGCAGGAAAGTCACAACTTGACCGCGAGTAGCTGAGGATGAACTCGGTGAAAACGAAAAATTTGGAGTGAAGATGAAAAATGACTGATTTTACAGGAAAAAACTGGATGGCAATAGGCGAAACAGACGACCCCAACGCCATAATAGAATCCTTTGAAGCGGCAGCCGCCGTTGTGAAAGGCGACCCCGTTTACTTAAGTGCCGACCATAAGGTTTCCTCTGCGGTAGAGGCTCAAGACTGCATAGGCATAGCCGTCAAAAGCGCTGCTCTTGGCGAGCAATGTCCAGTGCTGACCCGCGGAAGAGCCAAGGTCAAAGCAGGCGGCGCAATAAGCCGCGGCAAAGCGGTTTACGGTGCTGACGAATTAAAGCGAGTGCTTGAGTTGTCGGATCAAACCGTAGACGAAAACGGCGCGACAACGTACACTGTCTACTACAACCGCAAGCTTGGAACAGCCTTGGAAACCACGGCAGCCGCAGAAGATTTGCTTTTCATCCAAGTGTGAGGCAATGCGACATGAAACCGAAACTTTTTGAAGCTTTGCAGCGCGACGGCGAGTTTAAAGAGCACATGGAGAACTTGCGGCATAAAGCCAACGTGCATCCGTTTCTTAAGCGGTACTGCGAAGTCGGCGTCAAGGAAGGCTTGTTCAGCGACTCGGTAAGCGCGTTAGGGCGCTTGCATGATACGCTTGTGCAGGCTGCCTACCCAGAGATGATTGGCAGAGGCATAATCACGGTGCGCCCTACAACCGAAACGATGGAACGGTTTCCGTTGGACGAGAAGGCTGTAGCATACCGCTATGCGGAAGGCGCGGCAACACGGTTAAGCGGCAGCAAGAACAGCACAGTGGACGTTTACACGAACATTACCGCTGAATCCTCCGAGGAGTGGACGC
>CAZUHG010000089.1:0-3708 GCA_964620515.1 uncultured Candidatus Bathyarchaeia archaeon | reverse complement strand
TACACTCCATTCGGCTACGGCACCGTTCAGCCTGAGCCAGAACCTTTCCCCACAGTCGCAGCAATAGCTGCCTCCGCAGCATCAGCCACAGTCGTCGGCGCAGCGCTCCTAGTATACTCCAAGAAACACCGCCGCCCAAACAACGCAACACAACAAACAAACTGACCTTCACGCCACTCCAGAGTTGAACCTATATATAGAGGGGGTATAAGTCGCAGACAGCACAAGAGTACAAGAGACTTTAGCGTTCCAGTTGTTTCTTAATAATTTCCTTGGCTACTTTGATCGCTTCTGGTAGTTTTTCTGGTCGGGTTCCGCCACCTTGAGCAAAGTTGGGTCTTCCACCGCCACCACCACCAATTATCGGTGCTATTTCTCGGATTAATGAACCTGCATTGAATCCTGCGTTAACAACAGATGACCCAGACATGATAACTATGTTTGAAGTTTTATCATTCGCTCCAGCAAACACCGTTATTGTTCCATCATTCCTTTTTATAATCTCACTTGCAGTTTGAACCATGCGCTCGACGTCTGTTCCAGAAAAGGTTTTGCATTCAACCCTGATTTCTTTTCCGTCTGCAGTTTTTATAATTAAGTCAGGTCGCACTGGACCTTCTGGCTCAGCCAGCAATGCGCCTTCTTTTTTAGCCAACTCTTTCAGCAGCTTTTTCTTCTCCATGTTCGCTTCTTTAAGCTCTTCCACCAGTTTCTCAGCAGTCTTGTCCAGTTTCTCCACGGGCGCACTTAATGTCTCCGAAACCTTCCATAACAAGCTCTCTTGCTGCTGCACTGCCTTCAACGCGTGAAGCCCAACCGCGTACCCAAGCCGTTCTACGCCGTCTTGAATGCGCTCCGTGTAGATGATTTTGATGAAGCCTATCTCGCCTGTCCGCTTCAAATGCGTTCCCGCACAAGCCTCAACGTCCCAATCGCCCGTTTTCACCACACGAATGTCTTTTCCCGGCACGGCTCCGCCTTGATAGAGCCTAAAGCCGTAACGCGCTTCTGCCTCGCTTCGCGGCATCCACGTAGTCGTAACAGGCATATCCGCCAAAACCGCCTGATTCGCCAGAGTCTCGATTTTGTGTATTTCTTCAGGTGTTAATCTGCGGTAGTGCGAAATATCCAGCCTCGTGCTCTCCACGCCCTTCTGCGTGCCATGCTGCCACACGTGCTCGCCTAAAACGCGCCTTGCAGCGCCATTAACCAAGTGTGTAGCCGTATGCGCCTTCATCAACGTGTAACGTTTGTCCCAATCAAGAACGCCCTTAACAGCATCTCCTTCCTTGGGCGCAACTGAACCTGCAATTTTGTGCACAATGACTCTGCCCACTTTCTGCACATGCATAACTTCAGCTTTCACCTTGCTGAATACCAGAAATCCGTGGTCTGCAGGCTGTCCTCCGCCTTCAGGATAAAAGTACGTGCGATCCAACACCACGCACTTGCCGTTCACCACTTTGAGGACTTTGGCTTCAAACTCCTTAACGTAAGCGTCAGCATAGTACATTTGCTCAGTTGGCGGCAGCTCCGCAACCGCGGTTTCCAGTGCTGCTTCCGCTGTGGTCTCTTCCTCTTCAGCAGGTTTATCGGCTTGCATGTGCCTTTTAGCGATTAACGCGTAAAAGTCCTCTGGAACCTCCACTGTGACGCCTTCTGCTTCAGCTGCTTCTTTGACGATTTCGGGTGGAAGCCCATGCGAATCATACAGTTCGGAAAGCGTGGTGTCGGGCAAGTGGCTGACACGTTTTACCTTAAGTTCAGCTGCGATTCGCTTCACCATGCCTTCGCCTCGTTTCAGCGTGTCCTCGAACTTTTCCTCTTCAACCTTGAGCATTTCCATAATCTCGTTTCGCATGGTTTTGATGTGTGGGTAATCCTTTGACCAGTAATCAACCTGCATGTCCACTATGTCGTAGAGCCTTTCGGGCATGCCCAGCATTTTTAGCAGGCGGTAGACTCTGCGGAACAGAAGCCTCGCCAAATACCCTTCATGGATGTTTGAAGGCACAATGCCCTCTGAGAGAATAAAGCTTAGGCACTTTGTGTGGTCTGCAACTGCGAACGCGTTTTCAACGGGTATGAGCACCTTGTCCAGTTCATCCACGTCTACGCCGACAAACTTGGCTACTTGCCGTCTTGCGTTCAACCTGTTCGCGTTTTTGTCCACGCTCACCAAACCAGAATATTTCGCCACAGAAAACAGCAGTTCATTGTCCACTTTTAGTTCTGCCATGGTGAAAATTTTGTCAAGCAGTTTGCCGTAAACCGCGTGGAAACAGCTGGGTGTTCCCTGAGAGAGCCATGCAAAGCGGTCTAAGCCGTAGCCTGTGTCCACGGTGCGTATGGGCAGCTTGACGAAGTCGCCGTTTACAACCTTGTACTGCATAAACACGAGCGTGGCAACTTCCAAACCGCCGACGATGCATTCCACGTCTGGACCTGCGTTTCCTCCGCCAACCCACACGTCCTCCTTGTACGTGACTTCATCTGATTTTACGCCTAATACGTCGGTGACGAATTCGTGGTGGTAGCGTGCGGTTTGGTCTTTCCAGTACACTTCCTTGTCGGGGTAGTTGAAGGCGTGGTGTCCGCCCATTTCGAAGATGGTTAAGTGTCTGCCGAAGGTTGGTCCCGTGTTAGAGATGTCTACTAGCCGAATGCAGGGCTGCGCTATGACAAGCGGGTTGGCTGGTGGGGGTGCGATGCCTTCGGTGACGTAGGGTTGGAAGTCGATTATGCTTGCGTGGGTGAGGTAAATGTCGCTTCTCCATCTTGCCACGACTGGGTAGGGCTTGACGCGTGTGTGGCTGTGTTTTTCGAAGAAAGAGAGGAATTTTTCGCGCATTTCGGGGAGGCTGTAGCTTTTTCTTGTGGGCGGGTTGTTCAGGAAAGTGTAGCAGGTGCATCCGTCTGAGGTGGATTCTCCACAATTTTCCTGTTCTGAGTTCTGGGTCCAGAAGTGTTCTCCGCAGATGGGACAGCGTTTCCTCATGAATCCTTGTTCCTTGAAGAAGGGAAGCGTGTATTCTTCTGCTGGAAACCGTTTCAAATTTTTCAGGTACTCCGCTGGTAATTGTGCTTATCTATCTTTTAAAGGGGTTACGTGGTTCACTGATTTAAATAATTTCACTTTAGCTGCTTTTTCGATATTCATTCCAGACATCGTGAACTTTGTGAAATCACTTCTGGTTAAGGCTTATCGAAAGCTGTCGGGGCGGAGTTCTAAAAGTTAATATTGCCTGCTTGGCATGGATGTGCTATGTCGTTTCATGTTCGGCGGAAAGACCGAGAAATAACCGATTCTGCTGTGCTCAAGAAAGTGCTGAAGTCCACTAAGTACGTGACCATCGCGCTTTGCATGGATAACGAGCCTTATCTTGTTTCGTTAAGCCACGGTTACGATGAAACGCGCAACTGCCTCTATTTCCACTGCGCTGATGAAGGCAAAAAACTCGTGTACCTCCAAGCAAACAACAAAGTTTGGGGACAAGCGGTGCAGGACTACGGCGTAACAGACGAATGCGACTACGCGTACACGAGTGTTCACTTCTCAGGAAAAATATCGCTTATTAACGATTTAAGAGAGAAGCAGCATGCCATGGAAGTAATGGTGAGGCAGCTTTCCGAAAAACCAGAAGAGAAACTAGCTAAGATACGACCTGAAAAGCTCGCCAAAACCACAATGGGCAAAATCGACATAAA
>CAZUHG010000088.1:0-3777 GCA_964620515.1 uncultured Candidatus Bathyarchaeia archaeon | reverse complement strand
GCGTCGTCTGACTTCAGTTTCAGCTCTATTCTTGCCCTGAAGCCTACGGTTGTTGAGAATATTTTGGCTTGAAAAACGGGTGAGGTTCCTTTCTCGTCTATATCAACTATCACACGGTTGGGCGCTAAGTCTTCCATGGCAACTATGACGCGTTCAGAGCCGTTTACCACGAAGTAGCCACCAGGGTCGTCTGGGTCTTCTCCTGCAGCAATAAGCTCTTCTTTTGAGAGCTGTGACAAGAAGCACAGTTTTGACTTCAGCATGACGGGTATGTTGCCGATGAAAACCAGCTCGGTGTCCTGTTCTCTTCCGTCTATTATGGGCGTCATTTCAAGGGCTACGGGCGCCGCGTACGCGAGGTTTCGGAGTCTTGCTTCTGTGGGGTAGATTTCGTGTTTGGTACCGTCCACTTCTGTAACGTATGGTCCTGTGATTCTTGATTGAGGATCTATCACCCAGATTTGTCCGAGCTTTACTTTGTAGGGGCTTTCGGGAATTTCAATGGAGATTTCGCTAACTTCGTCAACCACATCTTGCAAGCCGTGGTCTATGAAATCGTTGTAAGAATCAAGATGTTGCCGTACTAGACCTTTCTCGTTGAAGAAAGTTTTTAGCAAAAGATGAGTGTCTTCTTTTGAAAATTCAGTCAATTTTACCATTCTCCCGCAAACTTTAGTTTGCAAACGCTATCACGATTTTTTGTGGTGCGGGTTTTTCTCAAACTTTTATTTCCTCCGATGTTGGATGAGGGTCCAACTCGAAAAAGGGTAACCTATATTTTTAAAGAGCACAAACACATGCTACACAGCTCACTAATAAACTTTTTTATGTATATACACATAAACTACGGCTTTCTGAACTTTTTTAGAGTTACTACACCCTAATAACTTTTTTGAGTTGCGTTGCGCTCCGCAAAACCTGAATAACGGGTGATTATTCGGCATACGGGTTAAAATCGCTAAGCAACAGGTTTTTCTCTGGTTAGAATAGCAAAAATTGTGGTTTTTCATAAATCCTTTCGTTTTTGAGGCTAATTCTCGCGCTTTATAAAACTTAGTTTGCATGCTTTCGGCTTGAGGATTAATTTCTTTTTTATGAGTGGAAGTAGCGCTTCGTCTGTTTCGTAGCCTGTGCTGTTTCTTTCGTTTTGCATCGCAAGCTCAGTTGTTGTGCCTGAACCCAAGAAGGGGTCGAGCACGGTGTCGCCTTTCACGCTGAACATTCTGATGAGCCTGTTCACGATGTCATCGGGGAAAGCGGCGATTCTTCTTTCGAGTTCGCTTGTTGTTTGGCGCGTGCCTATTATGTCCCATATCTGCGTGAACCATTCGTCGCGTTGTTTCTTTGTGAAGGCGCTCTCGTAACGGCACTGGTCATTTGGTGGGAATTTTCTAAGTTTTCCTTTTCGGAAGAGCAGTATGAACTCGCAGTCTAAGGTGACGTAGGCGTTAGGCGGCAGGAAGCCTGAGCCGAGGAAGGCGCCTTTTCCTTTGTATTTCGGTTTGGTGGTTGGCTTCTTCCATAGAATATAGGGCAGAGTGGTGAAGCCTGTTTTTTCGCAGTGCTCAATTATTCGGGCGTGGTTGGGGAAAAGGCGGAACTTGCCGTTTACGGTGCGGGTTGCGTCACCTATGTTTATGCACGCTATGCCGCCGTCTACAAGCACTCTGAAGGCTTCGCGCCATACTTTGGCGAGGGCTTCATGCATGGCATCGTAGATTTGGGTAACGGTTTCCTCTTCACCGTCCGTTTCTAAGGCGTGCCATAGCGTGGCGACCTGCGGATTTATCTTGCTGAACTGAGTGTCCCACATTTTTATCATTGGATAAGGCGGGGAGGTTACCATTAAGTGGATGCTGGAGTCTGCGATTTCTGGCATTTGTTGGCTGTTGGCGAGGATTATTTTGTGTTCGGTAGGCATAGCGTTTTCCTTTTTTTATATCGTGGGGGAGGCGCTTTTACTTTTTTTGGTGTGTGCAGGCAAAGATTTCGGTTGTATTCGGATTCTGAATTCAGAGACTGATTTCATAACAGATATGCTTAAGCGCAAACAAAAGGCGTCATCAGTGTTCAAATTGAAAGACGCCTTGTCAGCAAAGAGCATGCAAAGACTGTTCACCATCGCGGTAATAGCCACCTTGCTACTTATGCCCCTGAGATTCAGGGTCGATGCGCAAGCTGCAGAATACGAACAGTACGTTCACACCGATTGGCTGGGCAACTGCACCTACGTGGAGAAACCCATGTTCCCCGTTTACCTCAACGAGTCACAAGTGCCCATAGGCCAAAACTGGACTGTTATCTGCCCATTACAGTCGAATCACAGCTATCACGCTTACTGTTATGGTGCTTGGGTGCACACGGGCGCGGCACCAAAGACTGACTATGACATTTACGTCTATAACCCAGAGGGCACGCTGGAGGGCATGCACACGGAGGCAGCTGGGCTTCCTGAACACTTGGGCACCACGGTTGACGCTGCGTTTTTCGTTCCCACCAGATCGGGCAATTACACGTTCGTGATAGTAAACGACGCGAGAGAGAGCAATGGTGCTGAGCAAGCTACTTTCATGATTATCGAAAATATTGAATGCAACAGGTGGTACACGCACTCGATGAGCGGAAAAATCGCTGACTCGCCAGTGTTTAGAACTAGTTGGGCTTACGAGTTTGTGACTGACAGCCCGCGGATAGAGTTGTGGGTGCGCGTGCCAGACACGCTGGACATGTACGAGGCGCGGCTTTATCTGATGAGCAACGCGGAATCAGCCGTCGTAAACAATGTTTCATTGCCTTGGGAGCTGGGTCTTTACGGCAACAAGAGCGATGTGGGCGGCTACAATCTTGAAAGCGAGGAATACCGCGGCGTAGCATACGCGAGCTGCGAGTTCAACGGGCAAGACATGTTTCTGAATTACACCCAGCCATCTGCGGGTGAGAACGTTTACCATTTGGTTTTGATGGGCGAGGTCGGCGAGGGCACGATAGAGTTTCTGGTTAAAACCACGTTCGGCGGTGTCTTGGCGCCGTTGACGTTTCCACATAGAGTTACGCCGAGTAATGTGACGGAAATTGCGTATGTGGCGAATACGACGGAATTGGAGAACGCCACGTTGCGGTACACAAGTAATAGCTGGAAAAATGTGACCAAAATGGAAATGGCTGTCAGCAACAGGACCTGTAACGCTACAATTCCACAGCAGGAAGCAGGCAGTTTAGTGGAGTACACGGTTCAAGCGACAGACACGATAAAGAACACGCTTGCGGCGGCTGGAAACTTTACGGTAAAGTATCCCTCAGCAATTACTGACTTTAACGCCACGCGCATGAAAATGACCATAGGCGGAAACATAACTGTCACAGGAACACTTCCCGCGGAAGCAGGTGGCGCGCCTGTAATCGTTACGTTCACCTCTATAAACGCCACAGAAACAGTAAGATGCACCGCGTTGGGGAACGGCACTTTCACCGCAAGCTTCAAGCCTGAAAACACTGGAAACTGGAGCGTTCAAGCATTTTTCGCTGGAAACAGCAGCGTTTATGGCTGCGATAGCGAGCTTGTGACGGTGATAGTGGAGGAGCCGCCGTTCTTGGTGACGTACGGGCTGTATATAGGCGGCGGATTGGGTGGCGGCTTAGCTGCGGTCGGCGCAGTAGTCTACGTGAAGAAGTACCGACAATAGCGTAAAGGCTTAGCCGCGGGAAATGATTAATAAGAAAGAAAAACAAGTTTTGTTAGCTTGTGCGCAGCGGTAACCAAGCCAGGTCAAAGGTGAA
>CAZUHG010000087.1:0-3856 GCA_964620515.1 uncultured Candidatus Bathyarchaeia archaeon | reverse complement strand
AAGCGGGTATGGCTGAGCGTACTTTTAAGACTGCTGGTTGGCAGGCGCAACCTCGACCCGTTGAGGGTAGAGAGTTAATCGAGAGCAGGCAGCTTATCCGTGAAGTAATTTTTAGCTTGTATCGCGAAAAGGCGGAGTTGCTTGCGAAGATGGGTATGCCTGCTCAGCCTGTGCATCTTTCCCAGATTTTTAAGGAAGTTGAAAGTCGCATAGAACTTAGACGCAGTTGCGGTTGCTGGCCGTATCCGCGTCATGAGAAGCGTTGGTGGGATAGGCGGGTTAACGAAACCGCTTGTCCAACGTATTATGCGGATGGTGTGGTTAAGATTGTGTCTGCTTCCGCGGGCTTGTACATGCCAAACCCCCTTTTATTTGCGAAAAAAACAGTGGAGGCGCCCCTTTAGATGCGCAAAAAGTTTAGGTTAGTGTTCTTGCCGTTTCTTTTACCCGTTGCTTTTGTCGGCTGGGTACTGTTCTATTTTGGTTCTAAAAAGGCGGAGGCTAAGAAACTAAATGTTTGAGACGTTGCCGCCGTGTGCCATGGGGAATTATGATTGCGCAAACTGTAAGCGTCCCTTGATTGCTCAGTCGCCTAAGGGTCCGCTTGTGCCCTGCGATGGCACGATTCATTTTTGCCGTTTCGCCACGCCTTACAGTATCCCTCCGCTGAAGGCCTGTAAGAGAGTTGGCGTTCAAAACTATTACTGCACACATGGCGGCGGCACTTGCCCTGGGTTCCCAGTTCTGCATGCCCGCCTATTTAGCGGCGGCAATCATAAGGAGGCACGGCGATGAATTTCGATGTTGACTTTTCAAAAAATAGGCCATCCGTGGAAGTCACGGGTAAGTCTCAGCAGATTCGCATTCCAAGCCATCTTAAGGTTAGCTGCCAAAAAGCCGACTCCTGCAATAGTTCCTCGAAGCGGAAGCGCGGTTTCGTTTGTGGCAGCGATTTTAGCCATGACGACCGATTGCGGAGCTGTGTGGAGTATTATCGGTTGTGCCGGGGCAGGCGGGGAGGCTGCAGGGTTTGAGGCATGATTTAGGCTGGTTGTACGGTGAGGTTCCTGAGTTGTCTTTATGGCAAAAGCTTGTGCTTAAGCTGTCGGGGCAGGTGTTTGTTGGGTATCGCAGGCCTGAAGGGTACAGGATGGCTGTGCCTGTGTACGTGGTGAAGTGTCCGGTGCATGGGTTGTTTTTGGATACTCTGCATGGTTTTAGCGGGTATTTTCAGTGCAGTGGCTGTTTAGCTGAGGGTGTTGCCAGGAGGACTTATGCATGACGTCTTTTCTCCCTCTTTTCGCGTTATCTGCTCAAGAACTTTTTAAACTATTACGGTTACAAAGTGGGCATCCTAATCAAGAAGGGTATCCCTATACCCGCATGGAGTTGCTGGATGAATGTTCTAGCCGTGGAAAACGGTTGCTGCAAGACCTTCGTTGGCCTGCTGATTTAGATGCGCCATATTGGAGTTGGCGTTGCGCTGACCATAAGCCTGAGCGGTTGCGGAATATTTTGCGTCCATGGCGTTGGAATGGCTTTAAGAATGCAATGTATAATGCTGAGCAGGTTTTGGTGGCGAAGGGTGTTTTGCCTGATTGGGTGGGGCTTTCCTGCTGGGGTTGGAAGGAATTTCAAGCTGCTGTAGTTGCTCATCCTGAACTGCGCGAGGAAATTGTTGAGGCTGTGCGGTTAAACAAGGGTTTTTATGAGCGTTGCATCGGCTTGTTTGGCCGCTCTGTTCCCATTAGTAAGTTTAAAAAGAATCAGTCGGAGTGCGAGTATAATGTTGCTCGGCAAGCCAGGTTTCTTGGGTTAAATGTTGATGTGATGGAGTCTTTGGAGTCTTTGCCTAAGCCTACGAATTATGCTGGCGTCTGGGCTGTGGTTGAAGATTATACGCCTGAATGCCCGTCTGCTGAAGCCGTAAGGGTTGCTAAGACGAGACGAGAGTTTGAGAAATTGAAACGTAAGGCACGGAATGAGCAAAAGAAGTTTGTGCAGGCGCCTTTGGCTTGTTTTGAAGGGGGGGTTCTGTGTGCGGGTTTATAATGATTGGGTTACTCCAACGCCTCTTTTTACTGATGAGCAGCTACGCAGAGGCTTAACTGAGGAGGATTGGAAGCAGGCTCATGAGCGTATTGTTTTGCAGTTTGGTGTTAAGGGTTTGAATTTTGAGCTCTGCCAGTACAAAGGCGCTGTGCTGTGTCAAGACCCGCAAAATCGTAAGGTCTGTTTACTGCCTGGGCAGGCGCCCAAGGAGTTTGTTATCTGTGGAGACTGCAAGTTTCACTTCAAAGTCCGTGATGGCTTGATTGATTTGTCTGAGGAGGGTTCCGTGTAGATGGCGGGGGAGGGAAAAGCTGGCCTTGCTGTTGGATTGGCATTTTCTAAAGCCGGTTTGGGGCATGATGGCAAGTCGGTTTCTACCATAACCGCCGGCGCCAGCTCCCAGATCCCCTTGTGTCCTGATTGCGGCGGAAAAGCGTTCCGCAACGGTTTCTCTGAGGGTTTTGGTGTGCGGGTTCAGCGGTATCTTTGTCGTGAATGTGGCCGCCGCTTTAGCGATCCAGCTGATTTGGCTAGGGCTGCGGAGGCGAAACAGCGGTTTATAGCAGATAGCTTAAATTTTGGGGGTGATTATAGGGTGTCTATCCAAGTCTGCGATAAAAATATGGTAGAAGGTTCGAAAAACTTGGATGGTGAAACACAGCAGTTTGAAAGTTGTGTTTCTCAAAAGGAAAAACTGAAGGACACCAGCAACCCCGGCAGTATTGACTTGGTAATTGCTGACTACAAGCACTACATGCAAAAAGAGCGCATCGTCAACGACTTAACCCTTAGCAGATACGTAGTTCGCCTGCGTCGATTAGCCACAGAATTCAAAGTTGACCTCTTCAACCCTGACGACTTCAAAACTAAACTTGCCTTTGACCCAGTGATGAGCAGCTGGAGCAACTGTAACAAGAACAGTGTCTGCAAAGCCTACACTAGCTTCGCCAAAAAGTACCTGCACATGGAAGATGTCAAGATTCCCCGTTTCGAGTACAAGTGCCCCGAGTATGATGTTCCATCAGCTAATCACATGGAACTATTATATTCGATGCTAAGCGACCAGATGCGGGTTTTCTGCTATGTGCTGATGGCGACCGCCTGCCGACCCATAGAAGCCTTACGTATGGAGTGGAAAGACATCAACTTTGCCTTGAAAACCATCGCCGTTAACCATCCTGCTAAGCATGGACGCACACGGACAATTCAATTAAAAGGCAGATTCCTCAAGGTCCTCGATATGCTAGCCGACTGGAAAAACAAACAGTATGACCCTGTTGTTGTTCAATGGAGAGGAAACCGCAGCCCAGAACTCGTATTTACCTATAAGGATACTGATGCAGCAGGCCATAACTTCCGCAGGGCACGCGAACGCGCAGTTAGGCGGCTGGGCGGACCTGAGAAGGCGCCTGAGCTGATGAGAATAACATTCTACAGCAACCGACACTGGCGGGCAGTTCTAGAGCGGTACCTCAAAGGCAATAGCGACGCGGTGGCTAACTTGCTTGGCGAGAACAGCGACAAGTATGTGCAGGTGTATGCGCCGATTTCAGAGCGGCTCTATGGCAACAGTAAAGAATTCGAGCCCGTGGAAATCCTTGAGACTGACCCAGACTACAGCGAAAAGATGGAGCGGTACGGAAGAGAAGGCTACATCGAATATAACTATAACCGAACAACTGGCAGGCATTACCTGCGCAAGGAGAAGTGTGAATATTGATGCGGTACCGAAAAAGCAATATGATGCAGAAACATTGGTGTCCGAAGCCTAGCCAAAAAGCATGGACGTGGGTCCGTAGCCTAG
>CAZUHG010000086.1:0-4038 GCA_964620515.1 uncultured Candidatus Bathyarchaeia archaeon | reverse complement strand
AGTGGACTGGTGGGGATTTGAACCCCAGACCTCCTGAGTGCAAGTCAGGCGTTCATACCAACTGAACTACCAGCCCGTATAGGGTTTTTCTCGAATGCTTTAGCGTTTCCTTGTTATTTAGGTTTTGTCTGTAAAACATGCATCATAATTTCAAAAAACACCGGGTAAAAATGAAAAAAATATAGAATAAATAGAAATTACGTGTTAAACGTTGAAAGCTTAATATCGCCTTCTCGGTGGGCGCTTCTTAGCCCAGCATTCTCGGCAGTAAACTGGCCTGTTTGGATCAGGCTTGAACGGAACTTCACATTCCTGACCGCATTCAGAGCAAGTTGCCTTGTGCATCTCTCTATCTGACATTGACTATTTTCAACTCCTTCTTACTGTTTTGCGTGCAAAAATCGTTTCTTGCACGATGCACCTATGCTCTGCGCAGAAGCATATAAAACTTACCATCAATAAAACCACTAACCGCAATCGATTAAAAAATGGCATACGCCAAAATTTGTCAAAACTAACCAATCAACTGCCTCCACAAAACGCAAAGCTGAAAACAGAAAACGCTATACTCTAAAAGCAAGATAACCTATTTTCGGAGAGGCAAGAAATGGTTGAGGTTAAAACAGTTAAAATTGACCCGCCAAAAGACTGCAACGTTATCTTAGGCATGGCGCACTTCATAAAAACGGTTGAAGACCTTTACGAAGCGTTAGTTAACGCTGTGCCGACCATCAAATTCGGAATAGGCTTCTGCGAAAGCTCAGGACCCTGCCTGGTAAGAAGCGAAGGCAACGATGATGAATTGAAGCGGTTAGCAACGGAGAAAGCCTTCGAAATCGCATGCGGCCACAGTTTTCTGATATACATTAAAAACGCTTATCCACTAAACGTCTTAGACAAAGTCAAAAAGGTGCCAGAAGTCTGCACTGTTTTCGCAGCCACCGCCAACCCACTGGAGATCATAATTGCAGAAACTGCGCAGGGCAGAGGAATAATAGGCATAGTTGACGGGTTAAAGAGCAAGGGAATAGAAACTGACGCAAACGTCAAAGAAAGAAGAGACTTCTTGAGAAAAATCGGCTATAAACTAGACTAACGTTGCGAAAAAACAAAAACGGCAAGGTGAAGCTAGCGTTGACTTCCGAGCTCCGCAAAGCATCGCTTTGTAAAAAACTACGGTTTCGAGTTCATCTCTGAATCATTAATTCTGCCTGAGCTTCAAACGGGATTTTCTCTTTAATCTTCTCTGCGGCATAAACGACAAGTTGATCAAATTGCTTGTCTGAGAGGACATTGCGTGCCTTGGACAAAACTTCGAGACATAAGTCCTTAAAAACGAGATCGGCGCAACCTAACTTTGCGTCATCAATCAATTCTTTGCAAGCTTTGAGGATTTGTTCACTCATGCAACTTCACCTTGCAGTCCAATACTTGACTTTGAAACATTAAAACACTTATGAATTTGCAATATTTATCAAGAATCAGCCTTTTTTACAGCGCTAAAGCCCAGAAAATCGTATGCTCTGGAACAAGTTGCTGTCGATGTTGCTGCCAGTCACCACGAGACAACGCGTTTATCTTTGAACAAGGGTTTATTCTCTATCACGGGCGCAACAGCCGCGATTCAGATATTTTACCATAAACTATTTAGTTCACCGTAAACATCAAACCTCAATAAATGCGGGTGTTTTTATGAGCACAACAGAAAGCGTGACTCCAGCTGAAACATTTAGAAAGCGAATGACAGAACAACAAGAACTTCTCAGATACAGAATGAAACAGGTTAAGCACAAGATTGCCGTGATAAGCGGCAAAGGCGGCGTAGGCAAAAGCACCGTGACGGTGAACCTTGCTGCGGCTTTTGCTCTACACGGAAAACGCGTTGGGATTTTGGACGCTGACATACATGGTCCCAGTGTGCCTAGACTGTTAGGCTTGACCGGGCAGCAGGTTAGAGTGGGACCGCCTGGCGCGTTTCCAGTCATAGGTACCTTGGGAATGAAGGTTGTTTCAATAGATTTCTTTTTGCCAGAAGAGAAAACCCCCACTATTTGGCGTGGTCCACTTAAAATGACTGCTATACGGCAGTTTCTGTCAGATGTTGTCTGGGGCGAATTAGACGTGCTCTTTATTGATTTGCCGCCTGGAACCGGCGACGAACCGTTGAGCATAGCGCAACTTTTACCCAACATCGACGGCGTAATAATAGTCACAATGCCTTCGGAACTCTCACGTGCCGTTGTCAATAAAGCAATCACGTTCGCGCGAAGAGTGGGACTGCCCACAATAGGCATCGTTGAAAACATGAGTGGGTTCGTTTGCCCAACTTGCGGCGACAAAATCGACATATTCCAGTCTGGCGGTGGAAAAAAGATGGCGGAAGAAACAGGTGTCCCCCTTCTGGGGAGCATTCCGATAGACCCGAAAGTAGGCGTGGATTCCGACAAAGGTTCACCATTCGTTATTGGGCATGCGGACTCTCCTGCAGCGAAAGCTTTTGTTGAGATAGTCGAGAAGGTTGAGTCTTACCTGAAAGAAAAAGAGACCATAAAACCTTAATAAGTTGAAAAAAAGATTCAATGAACTTTTTCCTAAAATGCAACAATAAAACGAAAGAAAGATAGTGGAGAGTTTACGTCGGTTTTCTCTGTTGTACCGCCATAGTTACTCTTTCGCTTTTGAAAGGGTTATCTCTATCGTTGAAACCATTCTGGACCTGTTTTCGCCCTCTCTTGGAGGCATCTCTGCTGTTCCGATGGCTATCTTGCCTAATTTCAAGTCTTTTAGGAAGCGGCTTCGAGTTATTTCTGCTACGTCAACAGCTGTAGTTATTGCTTGGCCACGGGCTTTCAGCGTTATCTCTTTAGTGTTACTTGACGAGAAAGCTGTTATGATTGCCAGCACGTAGCTCATCGGGGGTTTGTTTCCAACGAAGATAACATCTGATTTTTCTGCCATTTTTCTATCACTCCTTTTTTTCATGTTCTTTGTCGGTTTGGTTGCGTTCATGTCATCTCTCCTTTGACACTGAACGGTACTGCCTCTTATGCACAATCTTACTTATAAAGTCAATTCAAAAAGCTGAGGTATATTTTATGTTTTCATAGAAAAAGCGGCATAGTTTCGAAACAGAATCTAGGAGACACAGCTAATCAATCCTTATTGTTTCTTGATTTTGGGCATCAGCTCAGTCTTAGTATCTTCTTTTGTAATGATCAGGATCTTGAACGATTTCCAACTCATTGTTGTCAGGGTCAAGAAAATCAGCAACTATGCCGCCCCAAGGCATCTTGGTAGGTTTTAGCGTGAATCGGACCCCTTGATCTTTGAGCCTATTGTAAAATGCGTAGATGTCGTCTGTGTCAAATACAATTCCTGTTCTTCTTTTCCTTCCATTTTTCTTCCCAGTTTCGTATAGACCAATCTTGGCTAAGGGTTCTTTTGGTCCAACTTCGGCGTGTTTAAATTTTATCGCTTCAAGGGCTGTGGGCAAACCAAGAATGTTATTGTAGAAATTCAGGGCTTTTGTGATATCTGAGACCTGAATCATGGTTAACCAGAGGCGGGTGATTCTTCCTTTTTTTGTTGAGGAACTATTGCTCAATAGAACATCTCCTACAGATTTCCTGCAAGTTTTATTTGAATTGCATTCCTTTAAAAGTATGTGCAGCTTGATTCGAGTTCAAGAAATTGAACCGAAAAATAGTAATTTACTCTTGAAGATAGGCATGGAAAAAACTTGTTGTATCCCTGTCTCACGGTTCAGATACAGTTTTATACCTAATCATTAAAGGGAGAAGTGCCCTCTGGAGTGTTGCATGTGTCTGTTTCGCCTAGCATCCGAGAAGTTTTAGCGAGAAGAATCGCAGGAGAGATAATCCTCTCGGGCAAGCCTGGGGCGACAATGCGGAAGTGGCGCGAGCTTTTCGCGGTTTCTCAGATAAGCCTCTCGGAGAGGATGTCGCTTTCCTCCTCGGTCATCAGCGATTACGAGAGCGGCAGAAGAAAAAGCCCTGGCGCCAAGTTCATCAGGCGTTT
>CAZUHG010000085.1:0-4069 GCA_964620515.1 uncultured Candidatus Bathyarchaeia archaeon | reverse complement strand
CAGTTACTCGATAGGTTCAGCCCAAAGGATAAGAGAAACTCTTCAAATAGAAGAGTGCTATCGCACATATAAACGCATGGGCTAAATAATTTGAATTTATAGGAAATTCTTGTAGCGTTGTATGAATGGCGCTCAAAAACAAATGAAAATGCGTTAAGACTCCATAGAAAACGCGGTTTCGGTCTAGCTAGGCTAATATAGTCGGCTACTTATCTTTGATGTAACCTTTAGAGTTCTTTAGGGGAAGAGTCAGATCGGGCTATACGCACTTTTTGCTTTTTCTCCAGATTATTCTAATTGGTAAATCGTTGGCGCAGGTAAATGCAGCCGTGGATTTGGTGCGGAGAATGGGTAAAAGAAAAGTCACAAATGAAGGGAACCTTGAAAATATGGTGTTGCCAAGTGGGAACGATGTGTTGGGTATGGCTGTTAAAATGCTGGGCGCCGAAAGAATTATAGTTAAATGCCAAGACGGCAAAGAACGGTTGTGCAGAGTTCGAGGTAAGCTGAAGAGGCGAGTGTGGGTCAGAGAAGGCGACATCGTTTTGGTTTCTCCTTGGGATTTTCAGTCGGACAAGCGCGGCGACATTTTCTGGCGATATAGGAAAAACCAGTCGGACTGGCTCATAAACAAAGGTTACCTTAAAATGTGAGAGAAAAAGGTGAAGAAACACGAGGCATAAACCGTCAATTGGAGAATACCTTGCTTTTCTTTCAGTAAAATATGAAGTTAACCCTGACAAATTCTTGCATGCTCTGCGCACAGCACAAGGGCGCAAATCCAATTGTGGCAATCTGTCAATCCAGTGTCGAGGCAAAATAAAAACGAAATTGATTTTTCTAATTATGAGGGGTTCTGAAGTTATTGCGCAATTCCCAATGGACAGTGATTTTCTCCTGAATAACAGCAATCAACTTGGAAAGTTCATGGACACCGATAAGATCCGCAAGCATATATCAAAGAAAAATAGAATAGCTCCTGTCCATTCTATAAGCGCTGTTCGAGCTGGAATGAGCCATGTTACTCTGAAGGCTAAAATTTTGGAAGTTGCAGAGCCACGGCGTGTTGTTACAAGATATGGAAACAACGCTATTGTTTCTAAAGTGTTAATAGGGGATGAGACTGGATCAATCAAACTGTGCCTGTGGGATGGACAAATGGACAATGTCTCGGTAGGCGATGTTATCCAAATTGAGAACGCCCATGCATCCTTGTTCAGAGGCGAACGATTTTTGAGTCTTGGAAAAAAAGGAACACTTAACAAGGAAGCCCTTGACCCCCGACTGAATTCGATCGAGTTATCAAACCCTACGCTTTAACAAGCAACGCACGTTTTCTTGTCTGTTCGGCTGTTTAAATCAGAATTCACTGTCAACAGGTTTTGACAGAGAACCCGATAACGCTGATTAAGAGCGCTCAAGGTGGACGCTAGTAAAAATAATTGAAAAATAAAAAAAATTATGGAAAAAAACTATTCCTGAGTAAATGCCGCTAGCTCAATTTAAAATCGTCTAGGCGGTCTTCTTTTTGAGTAACATTCTCGGCAGTACACTGGCCTAGTTCCGTCAGGTTTGAATGGAACTTCACATTCTTGGCCGCAATCAGCGCAGACTGCCTTGTGCATCTCTCTGTTACCATACGACATTTTGCTATTTCAACTCCTACTATTTTTGCTGTGCAAAAATCGTTTCTTGCACACGCCATCTAATGTTTATGTCGATGCTTATAAACTGCATGCTTGAAGTTTTGGGAAATAACTTGGAAAAGTCAACAGTACACAACAAACCTAAAAAACGCCTTCGGGCTTGTTTTCAAATAGGAGCGGGCCCGTTGGGATTTGAACCCAAGATCTCCGGCTCCGAAGGCCGACACCTTAATCCGTGCTAGGCTACGGGCCCATCTGCACAGAGAACAATGACGGAGAACCATTAAAAGATTTACGAAAATTCTTATTAACCAACATAACATTAAAACTTGTTCGCTGCAATGCGGGCCGGTAGCTCAGCACGGCTGGAGCGTTCGACTGATAATCGAAAGGTCGCCGGTTCAAATCCGGCTCGGCCCACCACTTCCTGCAGCCGTGTTTAAGGTTTTTAGTGTTAACAGGATTTTTAGGAATTGAATGCTACGATTTGCTTTGGGATTTTCCATGAAATTCAACCTGTAGCAGTTTGCTGGTTCTAAAGCTTTATAAATTGAAGTGATTAAGAATTGAGTTAGGGAGAGGGCCATTTTTGGTCGAAGATAAAGAAATGCTAGATGAACTGAAGAAGATTCGTGCGCTGCTTGAACCTAAACCTGCTCCGCCAGAACCGCCAAAGCCGAAGGGATTATGGGCCGAGTTCATTGCCTTTCTATCCACGTACAAAGTGCTGGGTCTTGCTGTGGCTTTCATTCTCGGTTTGTATCTAGGACAACTAGTGCAGGCGCTTGTTTCGGACTTGATTATGCCGATAATTACTCTTGCTATGCCAGGTGTGGTGTGGGAGACTATTCAACTTGGGCCTTTCACGATAGGGCACTTTATAGGCGCTTTGATAACGTTCATAATCGTTGCTTTCGTGGTCTTCATCATTGTAAAAGTTGCGAAGAAATGGAAAATTGAGTAGGCTTCACTGTTCAGCGGGCACTATTAGGGCGGCTGGCGCTTTGCGGGTGCTGGCTGCAGTTTCCTCTTTTTTGTTTATGTAGGTTTTAAGACCTAAGACTATTAGGTGTTCGATGAATGTGCTGCGTTTTTCTCTTCCGCGGATGTTTTCTATTTCTCTGAAGAGCTTTTGATCCATCGTTATGCTTATGTTGTGCTTCATAATTGTAAACCTCGTATAATGTGTATACTTAGTATACTGAAAAGCTTTATTAGCTTTGCTGAACAGAATACACAGTGAGGAGAAACCGTGAAAACCCTGCGCATATCAGACGACGCCCACCAGAAACTAACCGCGCTACTCGGCGAAATCACCGCACAAACCATGAAAATGCAAACGTACACTGACGCCATAGAAAACTTGTTATCCACATCAGTCATGCTGCCGCCAGAACTGCTCGTGGAAATCGAGAACTTCATAGACGCAAACAAAAACCTCGGCTACACGACACGTGAGGAACTTATCCGCGAAGCCATAAGATTCAAGCTCGGCGCTCTAAAGGGACAGTGCGAATACATTGAAGTTCCAAAAGAAGACTACGAAAAACTTCAGCAAGCCTTACGCGACTTAGACACAGGCTTCCTAAGCGCCGACGACTTCATTGAACAGCAAATACGGAGCTTGCTGGAAAAACACGAAGCATGGACTAAACAAAAAGAAGACTACTAAAAAACGAAAAAGCTCGGCGACGTTTATACTAGGCTACATTTCCGAGGGCGTTCCGCGGGTAGTGCCATTCGCTTATTTGATAGTGTGCGTTACGCGCAAACTTGTGCCTCGCTTGATTGGGAAGATTTGGAACTAACTCTGGTACAATTGTGAAAAAACTATTTACATTCAGCTCCGCACGCGTAGGGTAGAAACCTGTGTGTGAGACTGGATGAATAAAAAAGTGCGTTTGCTGTCAGTTATACTGCTGATAAGTGTTTGCTTGCTACTATTTTACGTAGTATTTGAAAAATCTAACTCGAGTTTGCTTGGTACTGAGGACACGGGAAGTGACGAGACATCTGATACGAATTCATCCAGTACCACTGATCAGGCTGAAACTGGCGGATCAGATACGAATTCTTCGGATACCAGTTCACCAGACACTAATGCGTCCGCAGATAGCCAAAACGAAGCCATCGAGGATCATGAAGACCCTGCAGATTACGTGTGGAACAGCTCCGAAGTCATCGATATAGAATTGAATGGAAATTCAATAACCGTCAGCTCGCTGGGCGTTGCAACTGTCGCGGGCAGCAAAGTAACAATTACCTCCGCAGGCACCTACAGAATCAGCGGTTCCCTGACGGATGGGCAAGTAATTGTGGATACAAACGACAAGGAGACTGTGCGGCTCATCTTGAACGGCGTTGACATCAGCTGCTCCACGAGCGCTCCTATTTATGTCCTGGACGCAAAGAAAGTTGTCATC
>CAZUHG010000084.1:0-4226 GCA_964620515.1 uncultured Candidatus Bathyarchaeia archaeon | reverse complement strand
CCTCCTCAAGCTGAACCAGCAGACCCGTAGTTATCAAAACCACGCCGCGACTTGGACTGGGACCAGCAGCCGCAGCGTTCGGAACCATGGTGTTTGACACAACAATTTTAGGCACCGAAAAACCGAACTTGTCTGCGACTCTCTTCACAAGCTCGTGCACGTTCACTTTTTTAACTGAAAGGTTCTCAGGCTGGCAGGCGATACCGTGTTTCCCGAAGACCTGCTGTGCTGCTTCACAGTCAATTTCGCCTCGCTTAGCCAAAATTTCATCGTAAATTTCTTTCTTAATTGTTAACAGTTGATCTCTCGTAAGTGTTTGCTTAATGTCATCATGCCCTTTGATGGGCAAATTGTACTTTAGAAGATGTATTGAAGGATTAGCTTCAGTGATGTGCCAATCAGCTGTCCGCGCAATAAATTTCGCTGAATAGAAAACGAAAACAAACTGCGCTGCAATAAGAGCCAGTGGCGCGATCCAAAACGCGTCTGGATACAGTGAGGCTATAATTATGAAAATTAGCATGCCGAAAGCAATGAATACGACGAAAAAGAGAATCTGCGTTTCAAGAAACAAACGGTGGAAAGATTTCTCCTGTTTTTTAAGCGTTTCTGGAACTATGTTTTCGCCTTCGCTCCAAGCAAAGTACAGTGTTGCTTTTCTGGCTTGCTCCTCGAATATCTGCACTGCAATGACAACGTCCTGTTTTGCCTCTTCCATGGTCGCAGCGGAAACTGATTCGACAATGGGGATTAGCTGCACTTCTATTGGCGTGGTGCCTTTGACTTCAGCTTTAAGCAGAGGTTTTCCTTGCGAGTCAAGAACCACGTAAGAAAGGAAAGGAACACCGTCGGCTATTTCTCTATAAAAGTCTGTGAACCGCTGCTTCTGAGGAAGCAAATATTGCTTGTAAATGAAACCCAATAATTTTTCCATGTAGCTAGCTGGAATTTCAGTGGCGATTTTATAAGAAAGCGAAGCAGCCATGCACTTCAAAACCTAAACGCGCTATTCTGCAATTTATCACTGTTTTCCCTCACTATTAACCTTATGTAGTAACAACTTCGGCAACACCAAAGCGCAAACTGGCACCAGCGAAGCTATAAATACGCTTTGACCGCTATCTTGAAGCTACAATAGGGTGAGTTTGTTTATGTTTAAAGCGGAATCACAGAAACATCCAGCATATCAAGCAGCAGTATTCTTCGTTTCAGACATCGCGAAGTCCAAGCGTTTCTACAATGAAGTTCTGGGACAAAAAATTGTGACTGACTTTGGAAGAAACGTGAACTTTGAGGGCGGTTTATCGCTTTGGGAGAAAAATTATGCCCTGAACACTGTCTTCGGAGAAAAAGCCAAGGAAAAAACTGTCGGAGCCAATAATGCTGAAATCTATTTTGAGTACTCTAACCTATACGAATTATTTGATAAACTAATTAAAAATCACGTTGCCGTTATTCATCCTATTCGGGAACATCCATGGGGACAACGGGCGTTCAGAATTTATGACCCTGACAACCACATAGTGGAGTTTGCCGAACCAATGTCCATTGTCGTTCTGAGACTGCACAACAACGGACTAAGTTTTGAAGAAATAGCAGAAAAATCCATGATGCCGCCTGAATTCATCAGAGCAGTCCTTCAAATCAAATAACTGCACAACGCTTTCCAATTTCGCCTCTAACAGAGAAGTTATAAATACATTTTTGCGGATACTATAAAACTGCGACTACAGGTGAAAAGTTTTGAGAATTGGTTTTTTCGTTTGGGAATACCCACCTGAACTTGTCGGAGGTTTAGGCACTTACGCGGCGTATATAACGCACGAATTCGTTGATATAGGACACGACGTCTCGGTTTTCACTCTTAATTCAGGCAAACTAAAAACTAGGGAAATTCTAAAAGGCGTCGAAGTTCACAGACCCTTAATCGCTGACGCCAGCAACGTTTTTCCAATGTTTGTAGTTGACGACTTAAAGAAGTGGGGCACCAACATAAGGCTCTTCAACAACATCTTCATCTACAACATTCTCAGCGCAACGAAATTTCTTAATGGACTGATAGAGAAAGAAAAATACAATTTTGACGTGGTGTGCGTTCACGATTGGCTGAGCAGCATTTCGGGTCTAGTAGTTAAAAATCAATCAAAAATGCCCGTGGTCTTTCATACTCACAGTACAGAATGGGGAAGAAGTGGCGGTCACGGCTCGGAGGTGGTGTCGCATCTGGAATGGGCTATGGCGCAGAAAGCAAACAGAATAATAACAGTCAGTTATGCCATGCAAGAGGACCTGATAAGGCACGGATGGCCTCAATCAAAAATCAGCGTAGTTTGGAATGGGGTAGACCCTGAACGCTACGACCCGCGCAAGTACCATGAGAACGACGTGGATAAAATCCGTGAAATGTACAAAGTTCCCAAAGACTGGAACATGCTCCTTTTTGTGGGAAGACTCGCCTGGGTAAAAGGAGTCAGAAACTTGCTGCAAGCAATGCCCAGCGTTTTAAGAGAATATCCTGAAACTAAACTTGTAATTTTAGGTAAAGGAGAAGAACAAACGGACATTGCGGAAACATCTGAAAGGCTGGGCATAAAAGACAACATAGTTTACCGCTTTGATTTTGTTCCTGAGGACGAGCGAATCCTGCATTACCTTGCTTCAGACGTATGTGTTTTTCCGTCTACCTACGAACCCTTCGGCATAGTCAGCTTAGAGGCTATGGCGCTGGAAAAACCAGTGGTTGTAGGAGCGCGAGACGTGGTAGGTTTCAAGGAGCAAGTGATAAGCTCTGGCGTAGACCAGAACGGCGTGCACGTTAACGGCGCAGACCCTGCGGATATAGCTTGGGGAATAAAAGAGACCCTGAAAAACCCTGAAAAAGCGAGAAATTGGGGCGAGAACGGACGCAAACGAGTACTTGAATACTTCACGTGGAGAAAAGTTGCTGAAGAAACACTCAAAATTTACGAGTCACTACTCTGAAAACTGCCAAGGAGAAGTAAAGTTCAAAGGTAAGCTACGTCGCTAACATTTCAGCCAGCTCTAGTAAGCGCAAATCGAGCGGTTTCTGTTTCTTGCATGAAATCTCTAAATCTATGTTCGCCACTGCGCCGTCCTGCAGTCCGACCATCTGGTTTCCTTTCTCTTGGCATAACAGGTCAACGGCTTTTTCAGCGAAAAGGCTGGCTAAAAGTCGACTGCGCGCCGTGGGGCTTCCGCCCCGCTGAGCATATCCCAGAATTGACAATCGAACTTCTGAACCAGTCTGCTTTTCGATTTCCTTGGCAAGCACTGCGGTGTCTCCGACACCTTCGGCGGCAACGATTATTCCAGCTTTTTTCCCTTTACGAGAGTTTTCCTTTAGCACTTCAGTAATCTGGTTCAGTTTGCATTTGTTTTCAGGGACAAGAATAACTTCGGCGCCGACCGTTATTCCCACATGCAATGCCAGAAAGCCTCTTTTTCGCCCCATGACTTCTACGATGAAAATTCGCTCGTGCGAAATTGCTGTGTCCCTGATCTGGTCTATGGCTGTTACCGCAGTGTTCACGGCAGTGTCAAAGCCTATCGTTTCATCTGTTCCAAAAACGTCATTGTCTATTGTGGCTGGAACTCCCACCATAAGGGCGCTGCTTTCCCTGCTCAAGTCCAAAGCACCTCTGAAAGAGCCGTCGCCGCCTATGACAACTAACCCGTCCACCTTGTTCACCGCCAAGGTTTCAGCCGCCTTCTTGATGCCTTCCGTCTTCTCAAAATTCGGACATCTGAGCGTGTGCAGCATTGTGCCGCCCAACTGGATTATTCCGCCCACAGCGCGCGGAGTCAACCGTTTATACGTGTTCGTTAGCAGACCGTCCCAGCCTCTTTCAAAACCTAACACTTGAAGGTTTCGTGAATGGGCAATCCGAGTGACAGCACGGATGGCAGCGTTCATTCCTGGCGCATCTCCACCCGGCGTTACCACACCGATAGTTTTCAACAACCAACACTCCTCTGACGTGATTACCTGAAACGCTTAAGCGTTTACAGAACTAAAACGTATATAGATTCCAAAACACATAAATCTTTTAGTATTATCCTATGGTTTTTGTCGGGAGGTAGCTCAGCCTGGCAGAGCTCTCGAGCCGGCTAACATGTTTAGCTGGTGGAGAAGCTGTAGAGGTCTACCCATGGTGGGCTTCATTCTAGCCTGCACAGGCCACAGAAACCGAGCCGTCGCAGGTTCA
>CAZUHG010000083.1:0-4262 GCA_964620515.1 uncultured Candidatus Bathyarchaeia archaeon | reverse complement strand
TTTACACTACTACTTAGTTAATAGGGTAATTCTACAGTTTAAGCGTTTTGGTCAAAATTTCTTGACTCAAACTTTCTTGACAAAGAAACCAAGCCAGTTTCGCAGTATTGATGTATCTATTGCTTCACAATTTCCAAGCGCAGTTTTTCTCCGCGCGAGTTATAAACCGCAGCGTTCTCCGCACCAGAGAAGGGAAACCCTACAATCATGAGTATGCGCCCGAAGAAGTGGTTAAAGTCCACGTCTGAAGGCGTTACATTTCCTGAAGGATGCGAGTGAACCGTGCCAACAATTGAAAAGTCCATGGGCAACATGTGCAGCGGAATGTTGGCGAAGCCATCCCCGTAAGTCGCTAAAGGCGGAACAACAAGCTCCTCAACGCGGACTGTGTCTTTGCTTTTTTTGCCGCGGAGAAGCAAAATCGTCTCCCGTGGATAAAGCCGCTTTGCTCCTTCAAAGATTGCCTCCAACAACTCCAAGTGCATGGACACGGTTACGTTTTTTCCCATAAAAACGCCCTTTACGGCTTAGCTCTTAATTACCTTTTCTGAGCCGCGCCATTTAGGAACAGAAAACAGAAATAAACAGGGAACCCAATTACGCTGCGGAGCCGGGATGGCAGTGTTCATTTTTGACAAGAATTTTTATTCGAGTTAGGATGTAATTAGAAACGGAAGGCTATCTAATGCGGAAAAGCTCCAAGTTCTACTCGCGTATAGGTAGAAAGGGCGCAAGAAGTTTTTGGAACAAATTCTATAATGATCCGCAATTTCAAGAAAAAATGCGAAACTCTTGGAAAGGACACAAGGTTAATCACGAGAAGATTGTTGAAGCGGCAAAATTAGGATATGAGGCCTTTAAACAAAGATACGACAACGACATAGAATTCAAACGGAAAATGGACGAGAAACTCGCTGTCAGCAGATCAAAAGGCGGAAGCATTTCCCTGAGGAATCTTGGGGAAAACGGTTTCAAAGAACGATTTGAGAAAATGAAAAACGAACTTTTGAGATACAAATATGCTGATAACCAAGGCAACAAACTCAGAAGCAGGCAAGAACTCAAAGTAGCAAACTTCCTCTCAAGCAAAGGCATCCCATTCACTGTTGAACCCAAATTCACATGTGGATACCACAATTACTACCCAGACTTCCTCATTAATGGCAATCAGCAAAGAATAATTGAAGTAATGGGCGTAGGAACCGAAGAGTATTGGAAGAAAGCAAGACAGAAAGTGAAATTATTGTTGGACATTACCCAGAAATGAAAATCCTCGTAATTACTTCGTACTCTAAAAAAGCAAAAACGTACTTAGGTGGAATAGCACGCGTAAACATTTTATTATGGAAAGAACTACAAGGGGTAGTCAATTGGTGCTGGGAAAATGCGCCGGGATAATGATCGAATTTATTCGACATCCCGAGGGCAGAGTGGTTAACGCGCGGGCCTTGAGAGCCCGTGGACCTTCTGGTCCGCATGGGTTCGAATCCCATTCCCGGCGCCAAAATTGGGCAGACATGTTGCTCACAAAGAAAACGTGAAAATGGTTTTCCCGCCACGTTCCAACAGCTTAACTTTCAGCGTTAGCTGATGAATTGCAGCTGGTTTATCACAGGGTCGATGAGGTTAAAGACTATCTGCGGGTATAAGCCGAGAATTATTATGGCAGCTACAAGTATGAAAATGGGAATAAGCATTCTTTTCGGCTCCTTTATCACGGCTTCGTCCTTGGGCTTCTTAGCGTACATGTAATTCACCAATCTGAACAAGTAGGCGGTTTGAAGGACGCTTGTCAGCACACCTATGATTGCCAGCCAGCTCATGTTCGCTTCTATCGCCGCGGTGAAAACCAAGTATTTAGCCATGAAGCCGCCGAGAGGCGGAACCCCCGCAAAAGAGAGCCCAGCTATCACCAAAGCTAAACTTACAAACGGCATCTTCCTGCCTAATCCAGAAAAGTCTTCCAGCGTTCTGAAGCCATAGCGGCTAATGATGCCCACTGCCATGAAAGAAAGCGCGGTGGTGATTCCGCCGATTAGGAAGAAGTAGAGGTTGCCTGTTAATCCCAGCGCGGTTACGCTGGTTATGCCCACCAAGTTGTAGCCGACATCCGCCACACAAATGTTCGCTATCAAACGCTTCACGTTATCCTGAATCAACGCGAACAAGTTGCCCACGATCATGGTTAACGCAGCCATAACCGCCAGCATAAACGTCCAGTTCAGCACGTTGGGCGGCGTAAGAATGAACACGAGAACTCGTATCAGGACATAGTAGCTTCCTTGATCTATTAAGGCAGAAAGAAACGCTGCTGAGGAAGACGGCGCTGCGGCGTAAGCGTCGGGCAGCCAGAAGTGGAAGGGCACAATCGCCGCCTCAATCGCGTAGCCAGTAGCTATCAAAATAAAAGCTATCAGAAGCAGGTTCTTGTCCGCTAAAACCATCAAAGCCTCCCGTACAGCCCAGAAGTTCAAGCTACCCGTTAAACCGTAAACTATCGAAAGACCGAAAACGATGAATGCTGAAGCGATGATTATCATGACCAGATATTTCAGCGTAGAATTCAGGGACACAGTGTCTTTCTTGTAAATCATCAGGAAACTGGAGCCTGCTGCCGCCGCTTCCCAAAAAATGAAAAGAGTCAGCAGATCGCCAGAAAACACGGCGCCTATCAAGGCTGCAGTGAGTATCAGCATGATTGCGAAGTACCTTTCTGAGGGTCTCTTGCTTGAGTCCACGTAGAAAACGCTGTAGAGCAAGACAACCGCGCTTACAGCAACGAAAATTATCGCCATGTAAACCGAAATCCCATCTATCATAAAACCGCTGGAAAACTCAGGCGACGGCGTGTCTGATAACGTAATGTTGAGGAACGGCAATGCTGACGGCGGCGACGCGAGACTATAATATTGTAATGCCAAGTTAGCCACTGCGGCGCCTGCAACTAGGAAAGCCGTTGAGAACCAAACCAGAGCCAAAGCGGTTCGGTGCTGGGTTTTGCGGATTACCCTGAAAACTGGGACAGTTAAAATCGCGAAAGTAACCAAACTGATTATTGGTAAAACAACATCAAAAATATCAACCATTAGTAAGTCATGCCTCAAATAAGGAACTGTACAGTGTTAATCAAGTCTACAAAGAACGTGGGCCAAACGCCTAGAATAATCACAAGAATTACTAGGATGGCCATCGCGACTTTCATGTAGTTGGGAACATCCAGAATCTTCTTTTCGCCTTCTTTCTTTTCGCCGTTGCTTGTTGTACCGTTGCTTTTTTCGCCGTTGCTTTTTGCCTTTCCAAGAAAAACGTGAGATACAAACCTTAGTGAATAAGCAAGCGAGAGCACCGTGGCTATGAGCATGAAGGCAGTTGGCAGCAGGAAGAAACCGTCAGTGCTTATCACTTCAAACGCGCCCACAAATATTAGAAACTCGCTGATGAAACACGCAAACGGCGGCGTTCCAGCTATGCTTAACGCGGCGATTGTTGACGCAACGGCGGTGAAGGGCATTTTTCCAGCGAGCCCGCCCATTTCGCGGATGTCCCTGACTTCAGTCTGGTGCATGATGGCTCCTGCTGAAAGGAAGAAAAGACCTTTGCTTACTGCGTGAGTTATGAGGTGAAGTACCGTTCCAGTTACGGCTGCGGTGATCACAAATGTTCCAGCTACGGCTGAAGAAGGAAATAGCGAGAGCCCAAACATTACGTAGCCCATGTGGGCAATGCTGGAATACGCGATTATTCTTTTAATGTCTGTTTCAACCAGTGCGATAAGTGAACCGAAAAAGGCGGAGATCACGCCGAAAATTGTCAAACCGTGCAGGAAGTCGCTTCCGAAGGCGGTGCCCATAACGGCTGGAAAAACTGTGCCCAACGTCAAACGCAGAACGGCGTAAGCGCCTGCGCTGATTATGACTCCGCTTAGAAGCGCTGACATAGGCGATGGGGCTTCAGAGTGAGCGTCAGGCAGCCACATGTGAACTGGAACCACAGCCATTTTAACGGCGAAACCTGCGGTCAGGGAAAGCAGTATCCACCGCACGAGGTCGGGGCTAACGCTCATTAGTGCAGCTTGTGCGTCGAACATGTCTGTGGTGCCTGTGAGCATGTAGATGGCGCCTATGCCTAAGAGTACGAAAACTGCGCCTGCGTGCGTGAATATGAAGAATTTGAACGCTGCTCTGTATGGCTCTCTGTAGCCCCAACTGCCGATGATGAAGTATGCTGGGACAAGCATCAGTTCCCAACAGAAGTAGAAGAGC
>CAZUHG010000082.1:0-4292 GCA_964620515.1 uncultured Candidatus Bathyarchaeia archaeon | reverse complement strand
TTGCCGTCCTTGTTCAAAATCGTGTTGGCTGAACCGAGAAACTTGACGGTGGAGTCCACTTCGTCTAAATACTTAATTACCGTGCTTTTATGGGGCATTGTTACATTTAACCCGTGAACGCCTAAACCTCGCATGCCCCGCATCGCGTTTTCCAAGTCAGCGGCTTTCACGCGAAACGCTAAGAAAACGAAGTCTATCTTCAGATGGTTAAATGCTGCGTTGTGGATGGTCGGGCTTAGAGTGTGCTCTATGGGGTCGCCGATAACGCCGCACACTCGTGTTTTTCCCGACGTAGTCATCATTTTTGCCCCAACAATTCATAGGCTGCTTTCATTTCTTGAATAGTCATTTGCCCAGAGGCTGTTTCGCTTCCTCGTTCAAGCGACGCAAAGGTGAAGAAGCCACCGAACAGCGGCGACAAGAGCCTAGACACTTTGCCGAACTCGCCCATGCAAAAGCACACAACCTTTGCCTTGCTGGAGGATGTTGACGTGAAATTTAGAACGGGGAGGTTGTCTTCAATCCGTTTCGCCGTTGTCACGATTTTGCAGACTTCGGCTCCGCTGGCGATTTCCCTTTCAAGAACGCTGTTCAACTCGGAAACGCTTAAAGCGCCATCAAACTTGTGGAAGGACACAATCGGTTTAGCGCCCAGCGCTTTCAGCTCCTTGACTAGAGCCTCAAGCTGCGGTGTAGATAACGCTACATCTACGTATTCGAAGCCTCTTTTCGCTGCGTCGCGCAATGTCTGCTGTCTTTCCGCCTCGGTTCCAGAAAACTTTCCTTGGCAACTGCGAGGCATGTTTGTAGCGATTTTCGGCGTTTTTCCGTGAGCCGCCATATCTGTTAATCCACTGTGATTTTCAAGACAGTCTTTGAGACAGTCAAGCCGCACTTCTATGAAATCCGCGCGAGCCGCTTCTGCTTTTTCGATTAGCCGCAACGCTTCGGGAACGGTTTTGGGAAGAATCGACACGCATATTCTAGCGGTCAACGTTCTATCACCTTTTCCTCAGGCACAGCTACGCCGAAGTGTCTGCCACCGCTCGTGGCGATGTGGGCTAAAACTTCGTCGCCAGCTTTCAACTCCGTCACTGGCTTCGATCCTTTCGGGGTTACGAGCCTTATGGTTTCAGCGTTTTGCAGTATCGTCTTGATTTTCTTTCCTTCCGCCTCGGCTTCCACGAGGATTAATGGTCTAAGCTCAATTTTTATTCTTCCCACGTTTGCGGGTTTCACTTTTCCGTTTCTGTCAACTATGAGCACTTCGTCGCCTGCTTTCAGCTCTGACAGGTACCGCGTGTTCTGCAGCGACGCCAAAGTGTACATGGAGAGGGAGCCAGCGTTGACTCGGAAAGGTCGAGACTGCACATAAGGATTCTCATGCACTTCCGCCTCGACAAGAAAGAAGCCGGCAGCTTGGACTCCGACGAGAATTCCTTCGCCTGGCTCCATGAGATCGCAGGTGTCCACGCAAATTCTTGCTCCAGTGCTGATTTGCTTGACATCGGTGATTTTCGCGGGGATCAACTCGATTTTGGGCGTTTGCTTCTTGACGAGGGCGATGGCTTTCGCGAGTTCGTCAGCATTTGAGGTTTGCAGCAGCACGCCGTCTGTTCCCAATTCTAGTGTTTCCAGAACCAGTTTGGCGTCTTCAACGTTTGAGACTTCTGCGATTAGTTTGGTTTTGCCGCGGGTTCTCGCGATAAGGTTTTCTAGGGGGATGACGCGCCAGTCAAGGCAGTTGATTATTATGTAGTCGGCTGAAAGTTCGGCTGCTTTTACAGCGGTGTTTTCGTCTTCTTTTCCTCTTATGCTTATTTTTAGGGCGATTTTTTTGCCGTTCTGTTTCAGCTGCGTGATGGCTTTCGCGTCGAAACTGTTGAGCACTGTCACTTCTTCTTTGCCTGAGCGGTTACGTGCATGCGTATCCTCAAGGACGAAATCGGCGTTTTCGTTGGCAATTTTCAGCAGCGTGTTTTTTTCTGGAGGTGAAGCATTTGGTGCTATTTCAGCCCAGAGTTCCTTCAACGGGATTCACCCAGAAGCTTCAGAGCCTGCTCAACAGAGACGTTTTTGTGAACTATAGCGGATAGTGCCTTAACCATGAGGGCTGGATTTTCGTGTTGGAACACGTTCCGCCCGATGGAGAGCCCCGCGCCACCAGCTTTTACCGATTCGTATGCTGTCTGAAGAATTTCCTGTTCAGTCTCGCATTTTGGACCGCCTGCAATTATGACGGGTACAGGACAGCCTTCCACAACCACCTTGAAAGTCTCTACGTCGCCAGTGTAGTTTGTCTTGATTATGTCCGCGCCGAGTTCTGCGCCTAATCTAGCTGCGTGTGCTACCACGTCAACGGCGTGTTCGTTCTGTATTTTTGGGCCTCGCGGGTACATCATGGCTAGCAATGGCATGCCGTATATGTCGCATTCGTCGGCGACTCTGCCTAGTTTTTGGAGCATTTTGTCTTCGTCTTGGGCGCCAACGTTGACGTGTACGCTGACTGCGTCTGCTCCGATGCGGATTGCCTCTTGCACGGTGCATACTTGGACTTTGTTGTTTGCGTTGGGGGTGAGGTTTGATATGGCTGAGAGATGCACTATTAGCCCTGCGCTGTCGAGGTCTACCAGTTTGGCTACGCCTTTGTTCAGTACTAACGCGTCAATGCCGCCGTTCAGTAGCTGGTCAACTATGTTTTGCATGTTGGTTATGCCTTTGATGGGGCCCATGCTGACGCCGTGGTCCATTGGAACTATCACAGTGCGGTTGTCTTTTTTGAGGATCCTTTTTAGTCGTCGTTTTTTACCTTGGTCCATGTGTTTTCAATCCTTTTTTGTTTTGGTTTTTTTCATTGTTAACGGTTCCCTTAGGGAATGCCTGATTAACTGTAAAGCTTTTTCGCGTTCACTCCAATCTACGAAGAGGAGTATGCTTGATGTGATGGTTAATATTCCGTAAATGTTCATCTCGTTAACTCGCAAGTTTTCAGAGATTTTCCCAATCAGTCCATGGGTTTCTTCTAGCCCAACACCGCTGGTTTTCAGGAAGGCTAAGTCTTTCTTCACTGCCATGGCTATGGTTTCCAAGTTGTTCAGCGTTACATCATGGATTTCGTTGAAGAGGGCATCTGTGTTTTTCTCTTGAGAAACATATAGAATAACCGAGTTCGCGTTCATTGACATGCCCAGCAGTGACGTGCGCGCTTTTGCTTTTTCCACCATTTCCAGTATGATCTGGGGTTTTTCAGAGACTCTGTTGCCGACTATGGTTATTTCCGCCACTGGAGACGGATGCGCTATTTCCACGTCAAGTTCCGTTGCCAACGCGCCAGTAATCAACGTGCCTTTCTGGCTTAAATCGCCGTGAGCGTGGTTGATTACCTTAACAGCTATCGTTTGAGGTTTGTACTTTAGCGCTTTGCTGTGAATGAATTTCGCGCCTGAATCGGCTAGACCCACCAAAGTGCTGACGTCAATTTCTGAAAGTTTTTTTGGAGTTGCAACAATTTTTGGGTCGCCCGACATTATCCCGTCAGCGTCGGTGACGAGAACAACTTCGTCAGCCTTCAGGGCTTCGGCTAGAATGAAAGCGGTGGTGTCGCTTCCGCCGCGTCCTAGGGTGGTGATTTTGCCGTCTGCGGTTCTGCCGATGAAACCCGCGATTACGGGCACGATGCCTTTTTCAACTATTGGCAGCACGCATTCTTGTATTCTTTTTTCGCATTCTTTCAAGAGCGGATTTGCGTTGGAGAAAGCCGCGTCGGTTATTATTGGCCACCTGGCATCCAGCGGGTCCAAGTAGCAGGATTCTACGCCGTTTGTTCTCAGTGCAGCAGAGAATATTCTGACGCTGGTTCTTTCACCCATGGAGAGTATGTCGTCTAATTCGCGTTTCTCTAGTTTTCCGTTTGAAGTGTTCTTTGCGGTGCTCATGAGAAGGTCTGTTGTTTTTCCCATGGCTGAAACCACCACGGCGATTCTTGTGCCTTTTGCGGCTTCTTTTGCCACGGCAGCTACAGCCTTTGACAGCTTTTCGTGATCTGCTAGGCTAGAACCACCGAATTTGACCACAATTTTTTTGCCAGATTTTTCATTTTTCATTAGCTAAACCATCCTTGCGCCCAGAAACCTTAATCAAAAATTTTTGTTAAGTCTGGGCTTAGCTAAAATAATAATAAAAGTAATAGCCGAAGCTAAAGAACTGCGAAGACCATCTTTCTTTTCTTAGCGGGTTTTTTGTCATTGTAGCTTCGAACCTGTTGAATGAGACGTTGCTCCGCGAATAAAAGC
>CAZUHG010000081.1:0-4591 GCA_964620515.1 uncultured Candidatus Bathyarchaeia archaeon | reverse complement strand
AGCTCCTGCGTCATATAATCCAGTTTCATTATCGCATCGCTTCCAGTGACCGTCAACAACCGTGTTTTGTAAGGCGTTAACCAATTAGACTCTATAAACGCGCTTTTACCATCTCTGTAAGTGAGCATTATCTGAGCGTAATCCTCAAACCTTCTGTGCCTCATGCTTCCCGTTTTAGCGTAAACCGTGATTGGATCCTCATTGAAAATGTACCGCATAACATCTATGTCATGGATTGCAGTGTCCTTAACCACGCCTACATCACCAATTCTTTCAGGCCACTGAGAAACCCTTCTCGCAGTAGCACACACGAGGTCTCCGATTTTTTTGTTTTCAGCTGCCTCTCGAATGTGCTGCAGTCCTGGGATAAACCGCATCAGAAAGCCCACTGTCAAGTGCAAGCCGTTTTGTTCAGCGGTTTCCAAAAGTTTTCCTGCCTGCTTCGTGTTGGTAGCCATGGGTTTCTCAACTAAAACATGCTTTCCTGCATTCAGGGCTTTCAAGGCTTCTCTGGCAAGTTTAGTTGACCACGTGCACACGCTTACTGCTCCAATTTCCTTGTTTTTCAACATTCGCGTGCTGTTTGTGTAAGCTTTAACACCAAACTGGTTGGCTACAGCTTTCGCTCTGTCTGCATTCGCATCACAAACAGCCACAAGTTCAGTGGAAGCCAATTCGCTGTAGACTCTCACGTGATTTCTTCCCCAACCCCCTGTTCCTATAACTGCCACACCCAGTTTTTTCATTTCTTCCCCACGCCTCTTCCTAAACCACGATATACGAAACCCTCTTTTCCAACTTTCTGAGGATCAACAACCCCTGTTAAATCAACAATTACCGCTGGCTTCTTCATTACAGCACGCAACTTCTTAAGACTTAAACGTTTAAACTGATCCTGCTCACTCAATATCACTATGCAGTCTGTGCCTTCTGCCGCCTCATTCAAGCTTCGTTTGAGCAAACGCGCCATATCTAATAGATCATTTTTCGAAAGCGAAGGATCATAGAGATTCACTTTCGCGCCTTTCTTTTCCAGCATCCTAACAAATGTTGCAGCCGCTGTTTTTGGATAAGCTGCACCCAACACAGCAACTCTCGCTCTTCTCAAAGTCTTTGCACAGTTCCTCAACGCATCTTGGGTTAGATTGACAGCATGCCAAACCATTTTTTCATTTATCTGCCTAGCAAGCGCTGGTAGCCGAAGCTTCGTAGCCAGATTCTCAGCACTTTCAAGCAAGAGGTATGTTCCATCCCTACTATCTTCTTCTGCAATTGTCGGAGCGAAACACGTTTCCTGCACGTCTGAATCTAAAAGTTTCAAAATTTCAAAGTAATCCATACCTGCGTTTTCGCAGAAAATAGCCAACTCATTAGCTAAAGCTACATTCGCATCTCTTTTCGCAACTGTGAAAAGTGTGGCGACCTCTGCTGCCTTTATATCAAAAATTTTTGCTACGCCTTTTGCGGTTATTGTCCCCAGAACTGTTGAAGCAGTATCTAGGCTTGTTTTATCTATCGCGGCAACCTTTAACTCGTGGTTACTAATTGTAACCGTGATTTGTCCGTTCGGAATATAGACAGGGTTGTAGACTAGACCGAAGTCTTCACCTACTCTGAACCCTGATGCGTTCTCAAGAGTTTCTTTAATAACTCCTTCGGTGAAACCAAATCCAGCCATGCCTGCATAAATAATCAATATGCCTCGATGGAGTGCTGCACCGATTTGTTTACAACTGTTTTCTGCTTCCGAATAATCAGGGCTTTTCTCACCGTCAATTTTTGCAGTAAACGTTATGATAATTATGTCACTCTGTGAAACCGCGCTTTTTAAGTCACTTGTGGCGCTTAATTGTCCTTTTCTCGCAAAACGCTTCAATTTAGATTCGGCTTCGCGCTCAGCGAAAGGTGTTTTTCCTTTTGCCAAGCTTTTCACTAGGCTTTGATCTGCGTCTGCGCATATGACTTTGTAACCTGCTTCAGCGAAGGCAGTAACGTAAAGAATGCCTATTTGCCTGCAGCCTACTACGCTTACGGTGTATTTCCCGCGTTTTTCAATTGTGTCTATTTCTTCTGGTTTCACACGTAGAATTGCAGGCATGAATCAGTGTTCTCCAATTACCTTTAATTCACTCTTTACTGTTAAATAGTTTCGAGGATTCTTTCAAGTTTCGAACTGTAGTCTTCAACTAGTTTCAACGCTTTTTCCTGATTTTTTGCTTCCGCATATAACCTATAAACAGATTCAGTTCCGCTGGGTCTCACTAGGATAGCGCTTTTGTCTTCGAACCATATTTTCACTCCGTCAATAGTGCTTATGTTTAAGCCTTTCACCTGTTCAAGCAGTTTTTTAAGCACCTTCCCTTTTTTGTCCTGTGAACATTCAACCTTTCCCTTTTCAATAAAATATTGCGGTTGCTCCGCGATGAGCGCCGAAAGTTTCAACCCCGTCTTGGCCATTATCTCCAAGATTAAGGCTGTGGTCATGGCTCCATCGCGCACTGCTTGATGAGAACCGTAAAAAACGCCACCGTTCTCTTCTCCGCCTAGTTTCGCTTTCAATTCTTTCATTGTTTGCGAAACAGTCACGCTTCCCACTTTAGTCCATACGATTTCGCCTTTGTTGGCGTCTACAACGTCCTTGATAAGTGTTGAAGAGCTAACAGGAGTAACTATTTTTGCACGAGGATTATCCCTCAAAAAGTATTTTACAATCAAGGCGAAGGTTTTGTCTCCCCAGTAAACCTCACCGTTTTCATCAATGAAAATCGAACGGTCAGCATCACCGTCGAATGCTACGCCTAAATCTGCGCCTACAGCTTTCACGGTTACAGCTATTTCCTTGAGGTTTTCTGGACGTGGTTCGGGTGGTCTTCCAGGAAACGTGCCGTCAATGTTTGCGTTTATGCTTGTAACTTTGCAACCTAGGTCTCGTAGAAGTTGCGGAGCAGTTAAGGCGCTTACGCTGTTGGCGGCGTCGACAACGACGTGGTAGTGTTTTTCTGCTATTTTGGTGGTGTCCACGTGTTTTTTTATAGCTTCGATATATTCGGTGTTTACTCCGGGTAAATCGTGTTTTGCTCCCAGTTCATTCCATTCGGTGAGGACTTGCTTGTTTTTGAAGTATATGTTTTCTATTGCGGTTTCTTGTTCGTGTGAGATTTCGATGCCGTCGTTCCAGATGACTTTTATGCCGTTATAATGTGGCGGATTGTGGGATGCAGTTATTATGATTCCGCCATCCATGCAGTGACTTTTAACTGCATATTGTAGTGCGGGTGTGGGTGCCATTCCAGCGAAGTACACGTTGCAGCCTGTGGCTGTTAAGCCAGCTGTGACTGCTTTGGCGAACATGGGTCCGCTTGTTCTGGCGTCGTGTCCCATTAGGAGGTTTTTCTTTTTGAAGAATGTTCCGATGGCTGAGCCTATTTTTGCTGTGTTTTCGGGGGTTAATTCTTTGTTTGTGATTCCTCGGATGCCGTTTGTTCCGAAAAGCTTGTTTGTGCTCATGCTTTTTCTTCTTCCCCTGTTAACAGATGATTTTGGATTTTAATATGTTTCCAGAAATTTCTTTTGCTGGGCAGACGGCTGTTTCCTCGGTGAGTGAGACGTTGTCTTTGATTTTTGCTTGGTCAGCGACGATGCAGCCTTGGCTGATTTTGACTTTTTTTCCGATTGTTGCGGCTTCGCCTATGATTGCGCCTTTTATTGTGGAGTAGTCGCCTATTTTTGCGTCTGGGAAGATTACGGATTCGCTTATTTGCACGTTTTTTCCGATTGTCACGTTTTTTCCGAGGATGGCGTATGGTCCTATGACTGATTTTTCGCCGATGGATACGCCTTTGTCGAGTGCTACGGGCGTTTTTGTTTCATATTTGCCTGTGCTTTTGGGTTTTTGTGTTTTGGTGAGGGCGTCAAGGAGGATTTTGTTTGTTTGGAGGTATTCTTCTGGTTTGCCGATGTCAATCCATAAGCCGTGGATTGTGTGTCCGTAGAGTTTTCCTTGTTCAGCTAGTTTTGGGAAGATCTCGCGTTCCATTGAGACTTTTTTGCCTTTTGGGATGTAATTGAAGATTTCTGGGCTTAGGACGTAGATTCCTGCGTTTATGAGGTTGGTTGGTGCTGTGCCTTTTGCTGGCTTTTCTATGAACCGTGTTATGCGGCAGTTCGTGTCTATTTCTGCTACACCGTATCTGCTTGGGTCTTCGACTTTGCAGAGGGCGATTGTTGCTGTGGCTTGGCTTTTTTCGTGTTGTTCGATTATTTCTCTGTAGTTGGCGTCTTCGAATATGTCTCCGTTCAAAATTAGGAAGGGTTCTGAGTTTTTCAGGAGTTTTTCAGCTTTTTTTATTGGTCCTGCGGTTCCAAGCGGGGTTTTTGGTGGGTCGATGGAGTATTTTATGCGTAATCCGTTTTTTGGGATTCGCTGTTTTTTTATGTAGAATTCGGTTTGCAGGTTAACTGCTAATATTGCTTCTTTGATGTTGTTTTTGGCGAGTCGCTCGAAAATCCACTGGAGCAGTGGCTTGTTGACTATGGGGAAAAGGGTTTTGGGTCTTGTGCAGCTTAGCGGTCTTAGTCTGGTGCCGAATCC
>CAZUHG010000080.1:0-4707 GCA_964620515.1 uncultured Candidatus Bathyarchaeia archaeon | reverse complement strand
CAAACTCGGCGCCCTTGCTTTTCAACTTGGCAAGCAGCGCCTTTGCTTTTCCTCCAGTGAAATCCCTTCGTTCAATGGGCACTTCTTCAATGACGAAAGTTGGGATCCCCATATCCACAGCGGCTAAAGCAGCTTCTAAATTCTGCAGATTTCCGCCGCCAAACGGAACCGACGTCAAAACCACCGTGCTGGCTTTACTTATCATCTCCAAATTACTCTGGTGCGTTTTTTCCGTTATCGGCGAGAACGGCGCCTCAGTTGTGACAGGAATTTTCAAAAACTGTGCCGTCTCAAAGTCCGTGTCCAACACGTTGAGAACTCCAGCGGTGACAACGTAACCTTCATCTAAAAGAACCTTCATCAAAGCAGTTCCAGTGCCAGCGCCGCATATTAGATGTACAGCGCATTTTCTATCTTGAGGAGGCTTCTGAGGCGACAAAGGAATAACAAAAACTGAATTGGAAACTACGTGCTTTTGCACTATAGCGTTGACATTAAAAACGCCTTTTACGTTTTCACTCGTCAGAACGTCAGTTAGACTTCCAGCCGCGAATATTTTGCCTTTTTTAAGCATTATAGCTGAGGTGCAGTAGCGGGCAGCTAAATTTAAGTCGTGAAAAACGGCGAGAACTAACAGGTTATCTTTCACGCAGAGTTCCTTCACAAGGTCCATTATCTCCAACTGGTTAATAATGTCCAAGTGCGTCAGCGGCTCATCCAACAGAAGAACCGATGGCTCTTGAGCTAATGCACGCGCAATTATCACACGCTGCTTCTCACCGCCGCTGAGCTCGTTAATGGGTCTATCTGCGAACTGCCAAGTGTTGGTGACAGTCATAGCTTTACGTGCAATAGCCAAGTCCTTACTGCCTTCCATTTGAAAAGCGGTTATGTGCGGGTTACGCCCCATCAAAACAACATCTAGCGCGGAGAAACTGAACCCTATGTTGCTTTCCTGCGGGACAACGGCTAATTGTTTTGCGACGTCTATACTCTTGAGAGAGTAAATATCAGCTTCATTAAGTAGAATGGCGCCTCTGTGAGGTTTGAGAACTCGGCTTATGCTCTTGAGCAGGGTGGTTTTCCCAGAGCCGTTAGGTCCAAGTATCCCAACAAAGTCGCCTCCTTTTACAGAAAGGCTGACGCCTTCTAGGACCTTGACAGAACCATAGCGGCATTCGATGCCATCAAGATTTAATAAAACCAAACTTGACAACAACCTCTCATAAAGCATAACTCGCTTTTTTCTTTCTGAAAAGCAGAATGAAGAAAGGCGCACCGAAAAGCATGGTTATTATTCCGACAGGTAATTCAAGTGTCGATGCAAAAGGCGTCGCCACCACGCGCGCTAAAGCATCACAAACCACCAAGAATATGGCGCCAAAGATTGTGGAAGCGGGAAAGAGAATCCGATGGTCGGGACCAACTAGTAGCCTTGTCACGTGAGGAACCATTAAACCAACGAAACCCACAAGTCCGCTGAGTGAAACAGCCGCAGCCGTCACCATAGTAGCGAACACCAGAAGAACCTGTTTCACTCTCTCAACGTTTAAACCTAAATGCTGAGCTGTCTCTTCTCCCATAGCGAGAAGGTTCAGTGAACGAGCGTAAAAATATGATATTACAAGACCAAGCACTATGAAGGGAACCACTGCCCATATGTCCGACCAGATAACGTTTGAAAATCCACCTATAAGCCAGAACACTATTGCATGGAGCTCGTCTCCTGCTATAACCTCCAAGAGAGCGACGACTGCATACAGAAAAAAGTTAACTGCTATCCCACAGAGCAATAATGTTGTCACTGGAACCCGTGAGCCAACGCGAGAAATGTTGTAGACAAGAAACATGGCGAATAATGCACCGATAAAAGCGGCTACTTGTACAAGGCGTAAGCCAAAAATGGAAACGCTAGTTCCGAATAATAGCGAGAAAGAAGCGCCAACCGCGGCTCCAGCAGAAACGCCCAACACGTATGAGTCAGCCATTGGATTCCTGAATACACCTTGGTACACAACTCCGGACGCAGCTAAACCTGCGCCGACCACAACACCAGCCATAATCCTCGGCAAGCGTATTTGAAGAATAATTGCTGCATTACTAGGCAAAATCAGCGAAGAATCCACTAGGCGGTCCAAAAATGGAATCTGTTTGCCGAGTATTGCAAGGATGTCTCCAAACGGGATGGGGGCATAACCCACGTTCAGAGATATCATTATTGTCAAGATTAACGCTAAAATCAAAATAACTACTATGATTTTCCATCGTGAAGTACGTTGGAAATACGTGCTTTCTATTTCATCATCGTTCATAATATTCACACAAAAAAAGAAAAGGTGATTTAAAAGAGTTCGGGATGGAAAGCTTCGGCTAAGTCTTCTATGATGTCTGCAACTCTGGGTCCAGCTCTAGCGATGGTGTTAGAATCAACTTGAACTAGTCCATCATTTTGTACAGCGCTAATAGTATTCCAACCGGGTCGTGCCTTGACGGTATCTAAACTTCCCCAGAACGGGTCCCCTTTACCCATGCCTTCTTCGGGTAACAATATTATGTCGGGGTTTCTCGCTATGACGGCTTCGGCGCTTGACTGGAAATATTCTAGGTCTTGGTCAGCGAAAATGTTAACTCCGCCAGCTTTTTCGATGAGTTCGTTTTGCCAAGCTTTTGCACCTGCAGTCCACAATGAGGTGGGGTCATACCAAACTTCATAGTAAACTTTCGGCGTAGACTCAGCGTTAGCTACTGTAGCAACCACCGCATCAATTCTACTGTTAATATCGTCAATCAAAGCCGCTGCCTCCGCAGTTTTACCAGTTGCATTGCCCACTAGTTCTATGTCGTTCATAACACCGGCGATGTCCGGCGGGTTCAATATCAAAACTTTGTAGCCTAAATTTCGCAAAGTCTCAATTGTAGGACCTTGAACGCCTGCAGTAGCAAGAATTAAGTCAGGGTCAAGAGAAGCTATTACCTCCATATTTGGGTCTGCGAAGTCTCCGATACTTGACATGTTTCCTGCTTCAACCCAAGCTGAAAAATTATATGGATAGTCGCAATAGTTACTCACTGCCACAACCTTGTCGTCTAAACCTAAAGCAAACACAATTTCTGTCGTGCTTGGCGCCATCGAAATAATCTTGTCAGGAATAGCGTCTAAACTTGTTGAGTAGCCAGTGTCATCCACCAAATTATGTAAAGCCTCAATTTGCGGGTCAGGAAGCCCCGAATAATAAACATAGATAAAAGCTGCAGTAGCAATTACAGCAATTATGACAACTGTTGCAATTACGTATTTAGTGTTCATCTTTTACACCCTTTTTGCTTGGATGGTCTATCCATACAGACCTATAAAAACTTTCGGAGACACGCAACACTTAAAATAAACTCTTCCATAAGACAAGATGCTGATGTATAATGAACACTGAAACTCCCCCATTACTTCATTACCTAGAAAAAAAAGGCATATCACTGGAGGACCTAGTAAACACGGCACTTGAGCTTTTTGTTCCTCACCCCGGCTTAGAAACTGAAGCAGTAGCAGCCGAGATGTTCCGAGAAGAGTTTCTTGACGCCCTCTCGGACGTGAATGTTTCAACTCTGGAAATAGCCTGCTTCAGAGCCCAAGAAGACGCTGAAAAAGGCTTGATTCCAGGACTATCGCAAGAGAGGTTCATGGGTCGCCCAGGACTAGTGGCTGACGAATTACTGGGATTGGCTATAGCTAACTACCTCGCGGGAGTAAAAGGAATTTTCGAGTTCACACGCTTTGACCAAGCCAAACCCGGAATCTTGAAGAAGCTTGGCCCAATCACGAATGATGCCGTAGGCGGTTTAGTTGCAGGCGTTTCATCGAACGTATACACACGTGCCTTTAGGAACGCGAAATGAACATCTTAAGCTTTAACGCGCTTTTGAAAAGCTGAGAAAACGCCGTGGCAGTCACAAGCGGTGGCAACAACAAATTTTTCTTTCGTCTTTGCCCAGTTAAACAATTCTAAAAGTTCATTGCCCTTGAGGGCGCCTATTCCCGGCGTCATCGAATAACTGACCAAGATAAATGCTTCGGGACTAGCAAAACGCATTAACTTGGTCATTGTGCAGGGTTTCTTTATTCCCGAAGAAGGGCAAACTTCAGGCATTGAGCATTTTTCTATGCATTCGTGGCCTTTGTTGAAACTTACAACAAGGCTTTCGTTTCCCGCGTGCAGGACAACCGCTTCAGGTAATTTGGGAAGAATGGCAGCTATTGCCTCGCTCCAAGGCACGAGTTCAAACTTGATTTTAGCCAAGTCTGCGGCGATATGCACGGGCGCGGTTGGAAACACGTATTCAGGCTTAAGTTCACCTATTAGCTCTAACACTTTCGGAAGCCCACCAGTAATGAATCCCTCTTCTTCAGAGTCAACGTTTCCAAAGGTTTTCAGGCTAAACCTTTTGACGGCGAGACAGTTCGGGTCGGTGTCAACCACCAAGAAGTCTTTTTTCTTCTGTCGCAAGTATTCGATCGCGTAGCAACCGTATTTTCCGCCACCGATTATCAGGTCCATTTTTTCTTCCTCTGGCAGAGTTTGATGAAAGAGTGAGCAGATGGATAGGTCATCTAAGCGTAGCTTATAAAAACTCTGCTTTTAAACTGGAAAAGACAGGAAACCATAAGATTATAATAGTTTGCTGATTGAGGAGATTTAAGCAGTTGGAGCGTCA
>CAZUHG010000079.1:0-4880 GCA_964620515.1 uncultured Candidatus Bathyarchaeia archaeon | reverse complement strand
AAAGTAAACGCGGTCTTTCCAACCAATTTCCCCCTTTCTTTTTTGTAAACAACCACTGCAAAGAAATTATAAACGGTCATTTGAGTTTCCCGAGACATCTAACCGTCGTAAACTTTCGTTTACATTTGATTACTCAACCACTAACGGCTTTGTTTATACAGTATCTGTTTTCCCGAAAGCCTGTGAGCAATTTTCAAAAACTGATTTTGAAGTTATCTATAAAAAGGGGAGGGGGTACCGTCACCGAGAGCACGTCCGTTTTCAGGTTTTTCAAGGCACTTTCCATAGTTTTCTGATAACGAATTTTCGGATTTCCTCAGCAAAAACGACTATGATGGCGAGCGACGCCAAAAATAGCCAATCTACAGCGTTTAGCGCGGTTGTGCCGAAGAACTGTTGCAGGAAGGGAACGTAAATCAAAACGGACAAAATCGAAAGTTGCGCTACAATGCCCAAAATGATCCATTTGTTGGTTGAAAGACTCGTTTTGAAAATGGATACTTTGCTTGTTCGGCAAGCGAGAACGTTGCCTACCTGAGCCACGACTATGCCAGCGAAAGTCATTGTGACACCTTTTATGTAAACTGGGCTGTCAGAAGGCAAAGCCATTCCAAGATGCCAGCCGCCTGCCATCCACGCGCTTAGGCAGCCAATCATGGCACCGACTGCTATGATCACTCCGATGTAAAGAGAACGCAAGAAAACTTTGGTGGTAAACAGTCTCTCTTTGATGCTGCGGGGTGACTCCTGCATGATTCCCGCTTCTGGAGGTTCGCGACTGAGTGCCAACGAAGGAATCACGTCTATAGCAAGGTCTATGGCTAAAACCTGAACCACAAGCAAAGGCAACGGTATGCCCAGCAAAGCGTAAAGCACGTAGGGAATTAACTCAGCCCAGTTGTGCGAGAAAACATACACAATAAACTTTCTTATGTTCTCATAAATCGCGCGTCCAGACTCAACAGCTTTAACTATCGACTCAAAACTGTCATCAAGCAAAACAATATCCGCAGCCTCACGCGCAACATCAGTTCCAGAAACGCCCATGGCTACACCTATATCCGCTTCTTTCAAAGACGGGGCATCATTCGCTCCGTCTCCCGTCACCGCCACAATCTCCCCGCTCTCCCTCAGAATCTTCACAATTCGAAGCTTCTGTTCTGGAGAAACACGCGCAAAAATCACGTCGCCCTTCTTAACTTCTTCAACGATGGCGTTGTCACTTAGATTCTCCAAGTCCACGCCGCGGACGATTTGGCAGCATGAACCTTCGACGATGCCGACTTCTTGAGCCACAACCTGTGCGGTAGGCCCGTAATCGCCTGTGATTATCACTGTTTTGATGCCAGCCTGCTTCGCATTCATGACTGCGGCTTTAACCTCCAACCGTGGGGGGTCACGCATGGCAGCCAACCCTACGAAGACCATGTCATTCTCTACATCGGTATTCTTCGAATACTTGTTTTTGGGCAGTTTTCTGTAGGCTACGGCGATGACGCGCAGTCCCTCGTTTGCGAACTCGCGAATTCTCGACTCCGCCAACATCAAATTCTCTTCAGTTAACTCTTTCTCTTCGCCGTCGACAAGGATTTTGCTGCAGACATCCAGAACATTTCTTGGCGCCCCTTTCGTGTAAACATGCACGTCGCCGTTAAGCCTGTGCACAGTGGTCATGCGTTTTCTCTCAAAATTAAAAGGCAGAATATCCACCATGGGTTTCTTAACCAAAGCATCTTCAATGTTCAAGTCGTACTTGAGCGCAGCAACAAGCAGCGCTCCATCTGTGGGGTCTCCAATTACATTCCACAATCTATTCTTGTCTGAAGGTGGATTGATTTTTGCGCCGTTACATAGAGCGGCAATTTCCAAAAGCTTCTCAAGTGAGCCAGTTTGCAACTTCTGCAACGGTTTGCCGTTCACTGTGAAATCGCCCACAGGATTATAGCCTAATCCTGAAACTTCTATAATGTTGTCTTTTACCCACAGTTTGTTAACGGTCATTTCGCCCTTGGTTATGGTTCCCGTTTTGTCAGTACATATGACTGTGACGCTGCCTAGGGTTTGGACCGCAGACAATCGTTTAACCAGAACGTTCTGCTTCACCATTTTCAAAACGTTAATCGCTAATGCACTGGACACCGTGACCTGCAATCCCTCGGGGACACAGCACACCATGACACCTATCATGAAAAGAATACTATTGGAAAGCGGCACATGAAGCCACAGCATGCTTGCCAAAAAAAAGACGGTGCCAACGACAACGGCTATGATAAAATCGTATTTGGCTGTCAGCGCGATTTCTTTCTGGAGAGGACTATCTTCTTCGCGTATAGTCTGAGTTAAATTGGCAATCTGCCCAAACTGAGTTCCCATACCAGTAGCGTAAACTATGGCGTTTCCTCGACCTTTAGCCACACTTGTACTCATGAAAACAAGGTTAGCAGAATGCAAATACGCCTTTTCAACAGTCTCCACTGTTTCCGCTACCCGTGGCTGCGGTTCAGATTCGCCAGTCAAAGGAACATTATTTGTCCACAAGTCAAATGCTTCAATTAAACGCGCATCTGCTGGAACCCGGTCGCCTTCCTCTAAGGATATTATGTCTCCTGGAACAATTTCTTTCACGAGGATTTTCTTTAGCTCTCCGTCACGGATTACTTTGGCGTACTCAGGCATCCAACTCTTCAGCGTAGCCATGGCTTTTTCTGCTCGTGCTTCTTGGAACAAGCTGAAAAAAATGTTAACCAGCACAACGCCCAGGATTATTAAGGCTAGTTCGGGGCTACCGCTGATGGCAGAGAGTATGCTCGCAAAAATCAGTAATATGCCGAACAAGTCTTTGAAGTGAATTATAAACTTGTACAGGAAGGGCGCTTGCCTCTTTTCAACGAGCGTGTTGAAACCGTATTTTTTAAGCCGCAATTTAGCCTCTTCAGTGGTTAATCCGTTAGGTGACGCATCCAAAGCGTCGAAGACCTCTTTGAGACGCATAGAAGCAGCTTTTTCCAAGAAAATTCCGCCAAAATCTCATTGAACAGGTAGATTACGAACCTCGAAAATAATTAGGAAACAAAGCCGAAGCTAAGAAGACGCTCATCAATGAATCGCTTCTTTGCATTAGAACAGTTTGAAAGCACATTCGTATCCTCAGCGATCATTACCTTCTTTATACAGCAAGGTTACCTTTTTAGGTATTGTTTTTGGCTAAATAACGAACGTTGCATTTAAACTAATCGGATAAAGAAATCTTTTTGATTCACCAATTCGGCTACAACGTTAAGTGACACAATAAAAACTTGCGAATTTTCAAAAAAGCACGCATCTGCAATAGATTAAATAGTTTGTTATGAAACGTGAATCCATCCAATAAACTCAAAGCTGTTGCCATAAAGTTAATAGGCGACAGTTTTCATTTCCATGTAGCTTATCTCTTTAAGAGAGAATTGGAATGTTTCGATTCGTTAAAACAGATCACTGTATTGAAACTCGATTGGTTAAATGTTGTTTATTTAGGTTGGAGAAGGTTTAGTTATGGCTCGTTATAAACAAACTGAAGAAATCGTCAAATTAATGAACACTCCCGAAATTATCAGGAACACAAGCATAATCGCTCATGTGGATCATGGAAAAACCACGCTTTCAGACAGCCTTTTGGCTGCCGCTGGCATAATCAGCACGCAAACAGCAGGGCAGAAACTGTTTCTTGACTCGTGGGATCTCGAGCAGAAACGGCAAATGACCGTTTTTGCCTCAAACGTCAGTTTAGTCCACACCTTCGAAGGAAAAGACTACCTAATCAACCTCATCGACACTCCAGGTCACATAGATTTCAGCGGAGCAGTAACCAGAAGCCTCAGAGCCGTTGACGGTGCATTAGTTGTTGTCGACGCGGTTGAAGGACCCATGACTCAGACAGAAACCGTGCTCATGCAAGCCCTTCGTGAACGCGTAAAACCGATCTTGTTCATCAACAAGGTTGACCGGCTCATAAAAGAAATAAAATTAACTCCTGAAGAAGTGCAGCGCAAGTTCGCGAAAATCATTGTGAGAGTAAACACGCTTATAGAAAAATATGCGCCGCCAGAACATAAGAAAGACTGGCAGGTCAAAGTTGAAGATGGTCGTGTAGCTTTTGGCTCTGCCCTTCACAAGTGGGGTCTGAACTTGCCGCATATGAAGGCGAAAGGGCTTTCTTTTGCGGACATTATTGATGCGTACACGGGTGCGCCAGAAGATGTTGGAAGAAAGGTTGACGCATTAAGCAAAAAGGCACCTTTGCCTGATCCAATCTTGGACATGTTTTGTGAGCAGCTTCCTAATCCTTTACAGGCGCAGCCGTATAGGCAGAGCCAAATCTGGCCTGGTGAGGCGGAAAGCGCAACTGGCAAGGGTATGGCGAAAGTAGATCCGAATGGTCCGCTTTTGATGTGTATTTCAACGATTGAGGTTGATCCGCATAGCGGTACCGTAGCTATTGGTCGCGTCTTTAGTGGGTCGGTTAAAAAGGGTAAACTGGTGCAGCTTGTAAGCGGTCATCAGAAAGGCACGATTCAGCAGGTTTACATGAGCATGGCAACCGATAGGGTGATTGTGGATCAGATTCCTGCGGGAAACATCGCTGCGATTTCAGGGTTGCCTTCGCTTCATGTTGGCGAAACCGTCGCTGAAGATGGAGTGGAAACGCATCCGTTTGAAGGCTTGAAGTACGTGTCGGATCCAGTGGTCACAGTGGCAGTGGAGCCGGCAGACGTTAAAGATCTCCCGCTTTTCGACAAGGTGATGCACAAGTTGACCACGGAAGACCCTAACTTGCATTTCAAGATGAATAAGGAAAGCGGAGAATTCCTGTTAAGCGGCATGGGTGAACTTCACCTTGAGAT
>CAZUHG010000078.1:0-4895 GCA_964620515.1 uncultured Candidatus Bathyarchaeia archaeon | reverse complement strand
CAGGTACAGAAACCGGCAACACCAGTTGCCTAGGAAGAAAGATATATGCCAGCAGTTAAAATTTGGAAAACCCGTCCTGCCTACTTCGTTATATTGGAAATTCTAACCAAGAAAGGCGACATGACCGACGATGACCTCTTTGACCAGCTGAAAGAGGAGTTTGACGATTTAGGATACAAAGACTTCAACGATATCCTGCTGCGGCTGGAGGTCAGCGGCAAAATCCGCGCCACTTCCATGTCCCGCGGAAAACGACGCGTCGAGCTTATCCAATAGGCTAAGATTAATAGCGTTCAACGTGCAATTAATGAAAGACATGCCAGATGCCATAGTTGTCGGAGGCGGACCTGTCGGTTCCTTCGCAGCTTTGAACCTAGCCAAACTGGGAGCCAAGGTTACAGTTTTCGAGGAGCATGAAGCTGTTGGCGTGCCGTCGCACTGCGCGGGGCACTTGAGCATCCGAAGCTTAAGAAACTTGGGGTTGTACCCACTTCCCAAGCAAATCGTTGAAAACACTTATTCTCAAGCCAACTTTTATTCGTCCACAGGCTTCAAATTCTCTGTTCACCTCGCCAAGCCAGTCACTTGCTCCATCAACCGTGCAGCTTTTGACAAGTACATCGCGGATAAAGCAGAAGCCGCAGGCGCTGGCTATTGTCTAAACTCGCGGGTTCAATCACTACTAATCGAAGACGGCACCGTTAAAGGCGTGAACGTTAAGCAAAGCGATAAAGCAGAAGAGCGGGTTCCAGCGAAAATTGTGGTTGACGCAGAGGGAATCTCGTCTAGGCTTTTGAGGCAAACGGGCTTAGTAGGGCTTAACGGCGAAAGACTTGTCTACGGCGTGGAAGCGGAAGTAGAAAACGTCAAAGACGTGGAGTTGGACGCGGTTGAGGTGTTTATGGGAAAAGCGTATGCACCGGGCTTTTTCGCGTGGCTTATGCCGAGGCTTGACGGAACCGCAAAGGTTGGGCTTGCAACGAAGGCGGGAAACCCGAAAGAGCTTCTGCAAAGGCTAATGCTGAAGCATCCCGTGGCTTCGAAACAGCTCAGCAAAGCGAAAATCACGCACATCGCGTTTCACCCCATAACCCTAGGCGGACCAATCGCTAAAGCTTACGCGAACGGTTTTCTAGCCGTAGGCGACGTGGCTTCGCAGGTGAAGCCAACCACGGGCGGCGGCGTGGTTTTCGGGTTAACATGCGCCAGAATCGCGGCGGAAATTGCTGATGCTGCAGTGCGGAGAAATGATGTGTCCTCAGGTTTCTTGCAGTTGTACCAGAAACGCTGCGCGGATACGCTGGGTTTTGATTTCAGCGTGATGCTTAGGGTTAGGCGGTTTCTTGATTCTCTTTCCGATAAAAAGTTAGATGATGTTCTGCGGTTCTGCGCCAGAATCGGTTTGGATAAAACGTTGGAGAACGTGGAAGAAATAGATTTTCAGGGTCAGATGATTCTTAAAATCTTGACGAAGCCCGCCATGTTTGCTGTTCTGGCTTATTTTCTTAAGCTGTACTTGTCAGCAAACCCTTAAAATCTTGGAAGAACAACCTGATAAGAGACGGTGGAGAAAAACACGAATGGGTGAATTTGAGTACAAGCAAGTCATCGTCTTTCGCAGCGATTTGAAGCTTAGTAAAGGAAAAATTGCCGCTCAAGCTGGACACGCAGCGGTTTCCGCGGCGCAGGAAGCCCATAATCGCCATAGAGGTTGGTGGGACGCGTGGCTCTTTGAGGGGCAGCGCAAAGTGGCGGTTAAGGTGAAGGATGAAAAAGAGCTTTTGGAGCTTGAAGAGGCAGCTAATGATTTGGGTTTGCCCAACGCGTTGATTGTTGACCGAGGTCTCACGGAAATTCCTCCGAATACGGTTACGTGTTTGGGGATTGGTCCTGCTCCAGCGGAGAAGGTTGACAGGTTAACTGGCAAGCTTCCCTTACTATAGGAAAAGGCGTATGGCACTTGCTTGTTCCGAGAATTGACAAGTTGCTCGGCATCGACGTGTATGCCACCGAAACCGCTGGCGTCGGCGGGGTTATTCGGGAGTCTGTGGAGGATTTTGTTGTTGAAGAGGTTCTTGTCGACGGTTCCAAAGCCACAATTGAAAAGACGGCGGAGAGACGAGTTTTAGGTGCTTCCCGCTCCAAGCAGCGGTATTTGCTGTGTGTTTTGGTTAAGCGCAACTGGGACACGTTCATAGCCATCAGAAACATCGCAAAGCAGTTAGGCTTAAGTCAAGGGCAAATTCACACTGCAGGCATAAAGGACGCTAAGGCGGTTACGGCGCAGCACATCACGGTCGAAAACTGTTCCGTGGAAGACGCCGCAAAAGTTAATGTTAAGGACATCGAAATCCGCCCTTTGGGATATGTGCATGATAAACTATCACCGTATTACCTCCTAGGCAACAACTTCACCATAAGAATCAACGCAATTAAACGTTCGGAATCAACAGTTGCAAAACGAATAACTGAAACCGCCAGAGCTCTTGACGCAGTCGGTGGGATTCCGAACTTTTTTGGGCACCAACGTTTCGGAACAACTCGCCCAATAACGCATTTGGTGGGAAAAGCCATCGTTGAAGGCGACTTTGAAGAAGCCGCAATGCTTTATCTGGCTAAGCCCAGCGTTTATGAGCATCCTTCCTCTAGACAAGCACGCAAGGAACTGCAGGCAACGCGAGATTTCACGCAAGCGCTGCAAAACTTTCCCAGACAACTCCGCTTCGAAAGGCTAATGCTCAGCCATTTGGTTGAGAACCCAAGCGATTTCGTTGGCGCCTTCACGCGGTTGCCCGTTAAGCTTCAGGCGCTTTTTGTCCAAGCGTACCAGTCGTACCTGTTTAACCGTTTCTTAAGCGAGAGAATCAAAAACGGCTTTTCCTTGAACAAAGCGGAAGTGGGAGACTACGTGGTTAGCGTGGAGCGTTCAGGCTTGCCTATGGTTAACGTGGCTAAAGTGGCAGGCGCAGAAACTGTTACGGAAGGTAACCAGCTGCTTAAGGCTGGAAGAATGCGAGTTGCGTTGCCGCTCATAGGCTTAAAGCAAAGACTTTCCCAAGGTGCTATGGGACAAATAGAAAGGCAAATTCTCGAGGAAGAAGGTATTCGAATAGAAAATTTCAGGGTCAACGAGATATCCAAGACAAGTGGAAGAGGCGGATTGCGCGCGGTTCTTGCTCCTGTTCAAGGCTTCAAGCTGCATGTTGCTTCCGCCTTTGCCCCCCACGAGAGAGAGCATCAAGCTGATTTGAGTTTCATGTTACTGCGTGGTTCCTACGCAACGGTGCTTCTCAGGGAAATAATGAAGCCTGCTAATCCGATAAAAGTTGGCTTTTAGCCTTCTAGGATACCGCGGCGGTAACGCTGATAAATAAGAAACCGAGATTATATTTGCAGAAGGACTTTTGGGATGGAAACCGAACAAAAAGTCACAATACCGGTTCATAAGCCAGACATCAAGGAAAAAATTTTCTTTCTCAGCTCAGGATTGCTAGTAAGCGTGCCCTTCACCCTGTTTTTTTCTGAATTCTCAGATTCTCTGTGCGTAGCTATGCCGCTGTTCTTCGCGCAAGTATGCTCCTTAGTAATTTTTTCGCCATTCATAGAAGAAATAGCGAAAGTTTTTCCACTGTTTTATCGTCACGGAGAAACTGAAAGATCCATTTTGGACTTGGGAATTCTAGTCGGATTGGGATTTGGTGTGACCGAGTTTGCCCTATACGTTTTCACCTTAAATGCTCCTTTCCTTTCTAGGGTGCCTGGCGTAATTTTCCATGCCTCAAGTGCATGCATAGCGGCTTATGGCATAGCCAAGAAAAAGCCGCTACCGTTTTATCTGATTGCTGTCGCGTTTCATTTGGCAAATAACCTTCTTGCTTTATTATCAAGCTCGTTCTCGTTCCTGTTCATACCTGCACTGGTTGTTTTGGTCGCAACTTATCTTTTGGCGTGGCGCCTTTACCGCCGAACCTCAGAAACCATAGTTGTGTAGCTCCAACCCGAGTCAACCCACTCAGATCAAGCCTACCAGCCTACACTAATATGTGCCTATACTGCTAGATTTTGTCGGTTCTGTTCAAGTCCCGAAGTCTGTTAACGCCGTCTATTTCGTTTATAAAATCAGCGACGCTCTTGGGAACAAGAGTCGTCCAGCTTTCTCCCGCAAGCATTTTTTCTCGGACAAGAGTGGAAGTGTACACTTTTCTTTGGAAGAACCGTACGCTCTTAACTTTGTATCCTTTTTCCATGAAAAGCCTCCGCGTCAACGGTTCATTAGAATAGACAACGTTGAAGCGCGGCGTGTAACCTTCCAGCGCAGCAACCCATAGCATATGCAAATGCACGTCTGGAACGGGAACTACCCAAAGCCGCGAGTAGTCTACGCCTGCTTCTTGCAAAGCGCGGCGAATCATGACTAGCCTTTCGCCTGCCGTGAACGGGTTGTTGATGTTGTGGCTGTACTGGGCGCTACCAATAACTATTACCAGTTCCTCAACATCGTTCAAAACCTCTTTTATTGCTTCAAGGTGGCCTAAGTGAAAAGGCTGAAATCTTCCAACGTAAAGTCCACGATTAACCATGAACTGCTCCCTGCACAGTTGAGGTTGACTGTAAGTGACTTTTATCATTTGCGATTCCAGAATAAACAAGTCCGTCTGTTTTGTACTTGACGAGAGAGGACATGCTGTATCTGCAAAAGATTTTTAAATTCCAACTTATCTCCTCTTTAGCCGAGATGATATCTCGATGAAAATACTAAACGAGTTTGTTCCAACACGTAAATTTCTGAAGCTTGCCGAAGAAATCAAAGACCTAGTTGATGGATGGAACGTTACTGACAGCGCTGCAGGCTTTCCTGCGCCCAGCGGCACAGTTGTGAGTTGCGTACTGAAGTC
>CAZUHG010000077.1:0-5064 GCA_964620515.1 uncultured Candidatus Bathyarchaeia archaeon | reverse complement strand
CTCGTTGAGGCGGGCAGTGAAATAAAAAAAGGAAAATAGGTGCAGTTTTTGTACACGGCATGGACCGTCAAGCACAAACCAGAATCCACCGCTGAAATCGTCGGAAACCCGATCGCCATCAAGACTTTACGTGACTGGCTTCAGTCTTGGGACAAGGGCATACCAAAAAACAGAGCGGCGTTTCTGTATGGGGCGCCTGGAGTTGGAAAAACAGTTACCGTTGAAGCTTTGGCTCACGAATTGCAGATGGAGCTTGTGGAAAAAAACGCTAGCGATTACAGGACAGAAGACGCGATAAACCGTTTTGCAGGGTTAGCCTCGCAATACAGGTCTCTGCTCGGTGGAAAAAGAATCGTCTTGCTTGACGAGTTAGACGGGCTTATCGGGAATGCCGACAAGGGCGGCGTCAAAGCAATTACAAACATTGTTAAAACCGCTCGTCGCCCAATAGTTCTGATCGCTAACAACGCTTATGACCCGCGGTTCGCGGCTCTCCGCAGTTACTGCCTCCTTATAGAATTCAAAAAGCCTCCTGCAAGTAGCGTACTGAAAAACTTGCAGCGTATACGTGAGCGTGAAGGAATTGAAGCCGATGAGAACGCCCTGACGTTTCTCGCTCAACGGTCTGGGGGCGATGTTCGCTCCGCGGTGAATGACTTTCAGGCTTTGGCGCAGGGGAAAAAACGCTTGATGTATGATGATGTGTCGTGGCTTGCCTACAGGGATAGGCAGGAATCGATTTTCAACGTGCTTAAGATAATCCTTTACGGCAGAACTGCTTATGGCGCAAAACAAGCAGTAGATATCGCTGACGTAGACATCGACATGCTTTTCGAATGGATTTACGAGAATGTTCCCGTGCACCTTCCTGACCCGCATGACTTAGCGCAAGCCATGGATGCTCTTGCTATGGCGGATGTCTACCGCGGCAGAATCAGTGCTTCTCAAGATTGGAGCTTGACGCGTTACGTGATTGATTACATGACGGCAGGCGTTGCTATGGCTAGGCAGAACTCCAAAGTTAGCGGGTGGATTCCTTTCAAGTTTCCAAGCCGCATTATGATGCTGTCCCAATCTAAGGCTGAACGAGCGTTGCGAAAAGACATAGGTCTTAAAATCAAGCGTAAATGCCACATCTCAGTCACCCGTGCTTCGAAGGAAGTTTTGCCTTACCTCCGAATCATTTTCAAAAACAATGCACAGATGGCTGCTGGAATCGCGAAGTGGCTTGACCTAGACGAAGAAATGGTTGAATACATCGTTGGAAGCAAAGCGAAAACTGGAGCAATCACTGCGTTTTTGAGCTAAAGAGGGTTTTAGCGGATTTTGCTGCCTTCCGCGACATCTTTTTCTGGCTGCAACACCGTAACGTTGCCTTTGTCGTCTTCAGCCGCCAAAACCATGCACTGCGACTCCACACCCATTACCTTACGCTTTTGAAGGTTAAGGATAAAAACGCATTTTTTGCCGACTAAGTCTTGCGGCTGATACCATTGCAGAAGCCCAGCCACTGCCTGCCTTTTCTCGGCTCCAAAATCAACCAAAATTCTTATGAGGTTTCTCGAACCAGGAATTTGGTTTGCTTCCGTAATTTTTCCTATGCGTAAATCCAGCTTTTGAAAGTCTTCAAACGAGAGTTCCATTTTAAACGCCATCCGCAGAGTTTCTCACATGATTAAAATTATAAAGTTTTGTGTTTCGCTTGCACCTGCCTTTTTTCTTCAGATGCTATCTTATGAGCTTGCAAAATCGGTTCAGGAATTCTACTGTCGCGTGCGCAATGCTTTACGATTTTCACCGCGGTTCCAAGCGATACCAAGTGGCCAATGCTGACGTAAACAGGTTTTGCCTCCTCTTTAGTTGTAACCACCGCGCTTACAACCTGACCATTTTGAACTAGGAAGTCTTCTCCAGCAAGCTCTGCAGACTCGCCAATCAATCTGCTTTTTGCCACCCCAATGGTGGGTTTTCCTATCGCAAGCCCAAGATGACTGGCGAAACCGCATCTATATGGATGCGCGATTCCTTGACCGTCAGCAAGCAAAACGTCAGGCTGCAACCTTAGCTTTTTTATGCAAGCAACTGCGGGCGGAATTTCCCTGAAAGAAAGCAAAGTTGGGATATATGGAAATTTTATTTTGCATTTGGCTGTTTGGGTTTCTAAAATTTTGAGAGATTCATAATCCAAAACTGCCACGGCGCCTATTGCCAGTTCGTTGGAATAAGCTACGTCGACACCCGCGATGCTTGTGATTTTTGGGGGCAGTTTGTCTTCGGTAATGATTTTCTGAGACACCCGCAATTGGGTTTTGTGTGCTTTGGAAATAGAAAATTTGTGCATTGCCGCAACAGTGAGGTGCATGGTTAACCTTTTCGGCGCTGGCGCTTTTTTTCCAGCGCGAGTTCAAACTGTTTCAAATGGTTCTCCAGCGCTTTTCTTCTCACTTCTTGAGTGATGTCCCCGCGAGTGCTTTCGATAATTTTCCGTGCGATGTCGCATTTTCTTCTGAGCCCTGGAACAAGCATGTAAGCCTCGTCCATAGCCATTAACTCAATGTAGATTTCATCCATAGTTTTCAAGCATTTTTCGCCTTTTTCAGCATCTCCTTCGCGCAACGCGTCCAAAGTAAAGCGTCTATATTCACCTATGACGTCTGCTAAACCTAAAATGTAGTCTACCGCAGGCACGTTAATCTCATTGGGGGTGACAAAACGCGATTCTTGGATTAGCCCAAGAAATATGTTGGCTTCAGCGTACTCTTGAAGTGCCGCGCTGAACATGCCGCTGTAGATAATATCAGGATACTTTTCAGCTAAACCTTGGAGTTTGGAAATGATTTCCTTTGAGGCTTCGATGAGTTTCTTTGCTTCTTTATCCCTTTTCTGATGAATAAGAAGTATTGCTTGTTTTGAAAGGCTGGTTGCCTTTCGCATACTTTGCTGCGCGTCTTCGCGCACTTTCTCTTTTTGCGCAAGCTCTTTTTTTGCTTCTTGTAAGATTGTTTTTACAGCAACCATCTTTTCACCACTCAGGATTTTATAAAACACACTGATTAGTATTTAGATTATTATTAAAAAAGGGAAAGGGAAGATGTTTGTTTTACATTCTGCTAGGCTTCTGGCGGTTCAGGTTCTACCCATTTGTCAATCAGGAGTTTTTTGTCTCCTAGCTTGAAGGTTACTTTGACGAATATGGAGTCTGCTCCTTTAAATGGGAACATGCTGTCTTCTGCTAGGTCTTTTGGTAGGTAAATTAGGTACTTACCGTCCTTTCTCCTGAACAAACGCCCTCTTCCTTCACTTACCATTATTCACCACCCATAGAATTACATTCTTGGTTAAAGAATTGGTACGTCCAACTGTATTTAAGGCTACCTCTCGCAGTCTGCATAACCGTCTTATTAACAATGCTGCATAGAAACAAAAAATGAATTATTTGCTATAAATAAGCAAGTTGGTTAGGGCGACCCAAAACGTATAGGTTTTTCACGACTACTCAGCAATACCACTCGGCTTTCAACTGATTCGTCAATAATCGAGTAACCTGTTTTCTCTGCCAAACGCACTGCAAAATCGTAAATCTCCCGGTGCGCAGGCATACTCTCATAACCTAAACGAAGACCTGAAAAACCAACATGCATGTACGCTTTAGCTTCAATGTACGTTGGATTAGCTTTTTCAACAAGTTCAGCGTAGCCATCAACTATTTCCATGTTAAGCCCTTTCACCAACGTCATGCGAACCACGGTGGGACATCGGAAACTCGGCAGAAAACCAAGAGTCTCATTCAACTGCGCCCAAGCCTTGGGAACTTGTGGTCGGCAAACGCGTCTGAACACTTCTTCATTTGGGGCACAGGCAGAGATATAGAGCTGCGTTGGCTCTTCGCATAAGTCTGCAAGCTTAGATGGCATCGTACCATTAGACACGAGGAACGTGGTAAACCCTTTATGGTGAAAAATGCGAATCAACTCACCCAGAGGCTCGTAAAGCGTCGGTTCACCAGTCAAACTTATGGCAACATGCCGTGGCGTTAAGGCTTCTGTGAACTTTTTCCAGTTCGTCTTTGGGTTTCCGTTGTATCCACTTAAAATCGCATTCTGCGCCTTTAGGCTTCCCTCCACGATTTTTTCAGCAGAATCCCAATTTGGCAGTTTCATTTCGTCCCATTTAATTTGCAGGTCGCTGCTCTGGGCTCTCCAACAAAACAGGCACTGTTGTGTGCAATAAAAAAGCGAGGGCGACATTTGGATGCACTGATGCGATTTTATTCCATAAAACTTCTGCTTGTAGCAGGCTCTATCATGAACCAGCGCTTCGTGAAGCCACTTGCATCTTTTGACCGCTGAATGCTTACCTATGAGACGATACTTTTGTTTCTTTAACGCCTGCAATAGCAAAGGTGGAACCGAATTCTCCAAGATGCTTCACATGCCCAAGTGATGCTGTTTTTGAAACATAGAATAATGAGAACCGTTTTATAAAACAGTCTCGCCTAAAACCAGTTTTTCAACGCGCAAACAATAACGCGCCCAACGTAGCCTATCTTTTAGCATTTCGGGCATAACGAAACCGTTGAGGGGATTGCTGTCTCACCGAAGGCAAAGTTTAAAATGGTCTCTTAGTAGTAGATTTTCAACCGCGATGAGAAAGTCTGCCGAATATAGGAGAAATTGGTTTGAAGAAAAAAACTGTTGCGTTTGTTCTCCTAATTTTAATGAGTACTGCTTTTCTCTTCACGCCAATCTCGCCAGTTACAGGGCAAAGTGGCGTAAACATATACTTAGTCAGCCCTCAGGAACAAGGAAATGTAGCTCAAAACGTTACCCTTCAAGGCACCATCAACACCAAAAATGGCGCGTACCAAATCTGGTTTGGCGACAAACTTGTTGTAAGCAGCAATTCAGAAGAGTATTACGTGAATGCAAACTTTGCAATCCCTGAACTTCCAGGAGGGGACTACTCAATAATACTGCAAGACGTTGCCCAAAACGTCAACGCCACTGAGGCATTTAGTATAACGACTGCGTATCGTGTCGAAGCAGTAGTTCCTTCTGCACCGGC
>CAZUHG010000076.1:0-5119 GCA_964620515.1 uncultured Candidatus Bathyarchaeia archaeon | reverse complement strand
TCGTGAAATTTTTTGCCTTTGTCGATTTCGTTTTCAGTTTCACGGAATTCTTCAGTGCGTGTCGCGTGTTCTTTCCAAAGCGTTTCCAGCGAGGCACTTTCGTCAAATTCGGCTGGGAGCCGTTTGGATATCAGGAATTTTGCTGTTTTCTCGTTTTGCATGACCGCGAAGTATCTGGCTAAGCTTTTTTTCGCTAATTCGTCGTTGAGAACTGCTTCGGCGTCGGGTCTTGTAATTTTCCACATTCTGCTCTATTCAAAGTAATGTTGAGCGGCGTACTAAAACAGTGCGTACGGAAAGGTTGCTCCACTCGCGTGCAATTGCCCTTTAATCGGAATCTGATGTGCGCACACTGGACAGCGCATGTCCTTCGTTAGGTTCCATCGGGTAACCTCGAAACTGTAACGTTTGATTACGAGTTCGTTGCAGTTCGGACAGTAAGTGCTCTCAGCAGGATGCCCCGGCACATTGCCGAGGTACACGTAGTTTAAGCCTGCTTCTTTCGCGGTCATGTAAGCCTTTTCCAGCGTTGTAACAGGTGTTGCGGGAACTGTGGTCATTTTGTAGTCTGGGTGAAAACGAAGCAGATGAAATGGCGTGTCCTTGCCTAAATAATTCTTAATCCACAGTGCCATTTCCCGTATTTTATCCAGCGAATCCCCAGTTTTAGGGACAACCAAGTTTGTGAGTTCTATGTGGACGCCGTGCAGCTTAAGCTCTTTTAACGCTTCATAAATTGGTGCCACGCTTGGAACGGCAGAAAAACTCTTGTAAAAGTCTGGGTCGCCTCCCGCCTTAAAATCAACAGTTGCCGCGTCCAAGTAGGGCGCAATTGTCTGCACAGCTTCAGGCGTCATGTACCCATTAGTTACAAAAGTGTTAAAGAAACCAACTTGCCGCGCGATTTTTGCCGTGTCATAAGCGTATTCCATGTAAATCGTCGGCTCAGTGTAAGTGTAGCTTATGCCGTGGCAACTCTGTTCTCTCGCTGCCTTCACAACTTCCGCTGGCGGAAACGGCTTGCCCACCACCTCTCGATCTTGGCTCACCATCCAATTGTCGCAGAATTGACAGCGAAAGTTACAGCCAGCCGCCGCGATAGACATAACCAGAGCGCCAGGGTGAAAATGCGAAAGAGGCTTCTTGCCGATGGGGTCAACAGCCGCAGAAACAGCCTTCCCATAATTCAATGAGTAGAGAGTTCCGCCTTCGTTTTTCCGCACTAAACAAAAACCCGTTGCGCCGTCACTTATAAGACAACGGCGCGCGCACAGACGGCAGTTTACTTTCTTGTCTTTCTCCTTTTTGTAGAGCATAGCTTCATGCAGAGACATTCAAAGTTCCCCCTGTGCTGCTAAAACATTTTTGGCGTGAACTTCACTAATAATATGGGGTTTATTTCTTTAAAACTATTAGCCCATACATCAGCACTTCAGAGACCAAAATTGCTCAGCAGAACGCGCAGACGGTATTCCAGCCAAAGTTGAAAATAGCAGTGAAGATTTACTAAGACTTATTTGCCCAAGATGTAAATGTTTACGGGGAGTCTAGAATTATGGTTGAAAAGGGAGTGTTTAGTAACGGGGTTCCTTATGTCCGCTTCGGTGAAGGCGAGAAAACCCTGCTCGTTTTCAGTGGTGGACCAGGTAATGTTCTTCCGTCAGGTTTCATGATTCGAGTATTTGGTCACCTTAAACACCTATCCAAAAGCTTTGTGATTTACGCAATGTCTAGAAAAAGTGGGCTTCCACAAGGTTACACCACTCGGGATATGGCTGAAGACTACGCAACAATAATCAGAGACGCGTTCGATGGCGGACCCGTTGACTTGATGGGCACATCATATGGGGGATTGATTGCGCAGCATTTAGCTGCTGACCACCCTGAACTAATCCGCCGCTTAGTCATAGCCATGTCTGTTTACCGATTTAGCGAGGAAGGAAACGAGTTGGATATGAAGTCTGCCCAACTGCTTAGTGAAGGCAAAAAGAGGGAGGCTCTCAAAACTTTGTATCCCATACTAGAAGGTGGCAAAATAAAGAAGGCGTTTATGAAGTTTTTCATGGGGTACCTTGCGCCTCTCATGTGGAGCACACCCGAAAAACCATCGGATTTGCTGGTGGAAGGCAAAGCAGAAATGGCGCACAACTCCAAAAACAGGCTATCTGAGATTAAAGCGCCTACACTCGTGATTGGCGGCGACAAAGACTACTTTTGCCCAGTGGAGCGGCTCCGCGAAACAGCTGCTGGAATCCCAAATGCTAAACTTGTCCTTTACAAAGGCAAAGGACACATGTCCGCCATGGGAAAAAAGTTTGACGAAGACGTCCTTGCGTTTTTGAATGACAAAAGTGGCGAACTTGACACGTTTGGTTAGCTAACCTTTCAGCTTGTTGTGGAAGCACGTGTATTCGCCAGTGTGGCATGCGGGTCCTTTCTGCTCCACCACGTACAACAACGTGTCATAATCGCAGTCCGTCATTACTTGTTTTATTTTCTGTGTGTTCCCTGATGTTTCGCCTTTCATCCACAGTTTTTTCCGCGAACGGCTCCAGTAATGCGCGTAACCCGTGCTCAACGTCTTCTCCAAAGCTTCCTCGTTAGCGTACGCCATCATAAGCACCTCTTTAGACTTAGCGTCTTGCACAACCACTGGTATGAGACCGTTGCCCTTCTTGAAATCCAACTTCTTCAGCAAATCTTCTCCAGTCAAGGTCTAACAATCACCCCATGCTTGCGCAAGAACTCCTTGATAACTGGGACTGGGTACTGGTTGTAGTGGAAAACTGAAGCAGCCAACGCCGCGTCGGCTTTTCCCTCCGTGAAAACTTGGAGAAAATGCTCTGGCAGCCCAGCGCCGCCGCTTGCAATAACTGGAACGTTCACTTTTTCAGAAATGATGCGCGTCAACTCTATGTCGTAACCGTCTTTAGTGCCGTCCTTATCCATCGAAGTTACCAAGAACTCGCCTGCGCCGAGCTCCGCAGCCTGCACCGCCCAAGCAACCGCGTCTATTCCAGTTGGTTTTCTTCCCCCATAAGTGTAAACTTCAAACCAAACTGGACCTTCCTTCGTGTTCACCGTTATCTTGTCGGCTTTTGGCTCTCGGTTTCTTTTTGCGTCTATGGCTACCACGACACACTGCTGCCCGAAAACGTCGGCAAGCTTCGTTATCACCTGCGGGTTTTCAACCGCCGCCGTGTTCACCGAGACCTTGTCTGCACCACTGCAGAGGACAAGTCTGGCGTCTGAAACGTTGCGGATTCCTCCTCCCACAGTAAACGGAATATTAATCGCTTTTGCCACGCCCTCGACAACTCCCCGCAGTATATCCCTTTTTTCCGAAGAAGCAGTTATGTCAAGAAAAACCAGTTCGTCCGCGCCCTCATCTGAATAACGCTTTGCCAACTCAACAGGGTCACCCGCTCTTTTCAGGTTCACAAAGTTGATTCCCTTGACAACTTTTCCATGATCCACATCCAAGCAGGGAACTATTCGTTTTGCTAATGCCATAGCTTCCTAATTGCCTCCTACGCTTTTTAATGCTTCCTTCAACGTGAATCTGCCCTCGTAAAGCGCTTTACCAATCACCGCGCCTTCAACGCCCACCCGCTTCAGCGCTGCCAAATCGTTCAAGCCACCTATTCCGCCAGCCGCAATTACCTCCACGTCTGGGTACTGGCACGCTTCCCTAAGCGTGTCAAGGTCTGGACCTGAAAGCGTGCCGTCCTTAGTTATCGAAGTCACCAGAAACGCTTTAACGCCGAGCGCGGCAAACTTTTCCAGCGCTTCTTTCATGCCTAGCGCTGTGGCAGTTTTCCATCCTTCAACCATTACTTTGCCATCGCGGTTGTCTAAAGCAACAATCACCGACTTAGCGCCGAACTCCTGCTGGATCTGGGTTACCGCTTTTGGGTCGCTGAATGCTAAGGCGCCGAGAATAACTTGGCTGACGCCCAGCTTAAGCACTTTTGTCACAGCGGCAATGTTGCGTATTCCGCCGCCAACTTGTATGGGCAAGTCCACGTTTTCGGCGATTTCAGCGATGACCGACAGGTTATTCCCCATGCCTAACGCCGCGTCCAAATCGATTATGTGCAATTTTGTTGCGCCTTCCTTCTGCCATTTTTTCGCGGTTTCCACTGGTCCGCCAAATTGGTCGTACACTTTGGCAGTTTTGGGGTCGCCATGCGTCAGCCTAACAATTTTGCCGTTCATCAAGTCAATTGCTGGGATCAACTGCACCCTAAATCACCTTTTCACTATTTTGGCGAAGTTCTCCAGAATCTTCAAGCCGACATCACCTGATTTTTCTGGGTGAAACTGCGTTCCGAACACGTTTTTGCTGGCTACCGCTGAAGTAAACGTTGCGCCGTACTCTGTTTCCGCCGCTACGATGGCTTCGTCAGTGGGCACTGGGTAAAGCGAATGCACAAAGTACACATAAGCTTCGTCAGCAACGCCGTCAAAGAACTCGCTCTGTTTCACTATGCGAAGCGTGTTCCAGCCCATGTGCGGCACCTTCACCGCGCCTCGCAACCTGACGTTTTTGCCCTCAAAAAGCGCCAAGCCCTTTCCCGGACCTTCTTCGCTTTCTGGAAAGAACAACTGCAAGCCTAGACATATGCCGAGTAGTGGCGTGCCGCTTTCAACAGCAGCCAACAGCGTTTCTTTCACTGCGTCAAGTTTGATGGCGGCGGCAGAAAAGTTACCCACGCCCGGCAACGCGATTGCGTCTGCTTTTTTCAGTTGCTGCGCGGACACGCCAATTTTGGCGTTCAGCCCAACTTTTTCCAAGGCGCATTTCAAGCTGAGAAGGTTTCCAACGCCATAGTCGAAGATTACGGCTTCAGGCATCAGATTACTCCCTTGGAACTCGGCACGCCTTTCCGTCTCGGGTCCAAGGCTACCGCTTGCCTCAGCGAAAGCGCCAGAGCTTTGACGGCGGCTTCTGCCTTGTGGTGGTCGTTGCTTCCGTACTCCACGTACATGTGGACGTTTGCGCACAGCGAAGTCGCCAGCGACTCAAAGAAGTGGTTTATGTCTTCAGTTGGCATATCCTCGATTTTTTTGCCGCGCAGTTTCAAGTCGATTTTGAAGTATGGGCGCTTCACGAGGT
>CAZUHG010000075.1:0-5453 GCA_964620515.1 uncultured Candidatus Bathyarchaeia archaeon | reverse complement strand
CTTGAAGAATACCCAGAAAGACTCAAAGTAGCACGCGTCCTAGTAGAAAATGGCTTAAGCACAAAAGACGGAAAAGTTTACCTTAACCAAATCGAGATTCCGCCAGTGCGCATCGCAAGAGTCGCAGGAGTGGACAGGCGCACAGTAAACGAAACATTAACAACAATCAAAGCCAACCGCGAACTTAGACTGATTTTTGAGGAGATGCGGTCTGCTGGGCACTCGCTGAAAGAAATCGCGAAGCCTCTAAACTTGGGCGTTGTGGAAATAACTCCTGTTGACGCAAAAACCCATGGGATTTTGGCAAACTCTGCCATGATTCTCACTAAAGCAGGTTTAAGCATCAGACAGGCAATCGTGGACGACCCCGAACTCTCGCCAGAACCGAAACTCACACTAATTGTAGAGAAAAAAATTCCTGGCGAATTAATCTCTGAACTGCTGAAAATTAAAGGTGTAGCCAAAGTCGCCGTGTATTAACTTAAACCGACAGCGTCTGAACTGCTCCAGAGCACTTGAGTCAATTCTTGGGAAAACTCTACAGCTTGAGCTTAGTTGGACATATTATGTCTAGAAAAATTTATATGGCAATTATGTTTTGTTGTTGTGCGCATTAAAGGAGGTTAACTTGATTTGTCATCATCTGCACAAGCCGGTGGGGTTCCCGTTCTCGTACTAAAGGAAGGTTCAAACAGGTCTCGCGGAAGAGAAGCGCAACACGCAAACATAAATGCCGCGAAAACCGTGGCAGAAAGCGTCAGAAGCGCCTTGGGTCCTAAAGGCATGGATAAGATGTTAGTTGACAGTTTTGGTGATGTAACGATAACAAGCGACGGTCGCACCATCTTGGATGAAATGGACATTCAACATCCAGCAGCCAAGATGCTTGTCGAAGTTGCTAAAACACAAGACAATGAAGCAGGCGACGGAACCACATCCGCCGTCATAATAGCAGGCGAACTTCTAAACAAAGCCGAAGAGCTGATAGACAAAAACATACACCCAACCATAATAATTGACGGCTACAAAAAAGCCGCAGAAAAAGCGCTTGAAACACTCGAGAAAATAGCCATACCAGTGGACCTAAAGAAGCAGGATTACCTGAAGAAAGCCGCCGTAACTGCCATGGCAAGCAAACTCGTAGCTGAATACAAAGAATACTTTGCAGATATAGCAGTCAAAGCAATGCTGGAAGTTGCAGAAAAAGAAGACGGCACCTACAAGGTGGATGTTGAAGACGTTAAGGTTGAAAAGAAAACTGGCGAATCCCTTAGGGACACAAGCCTGATAAACGGCATAGTTCTGGACAAAGAAATAGCGCATTCAGGAATGCCGAAACGAGTGGAAAACGCCAAAATCGCGTTACTGGACACTTCCTTAGAAATTGAAAAAACCGAGTTCGACGCGAAAATCAACATTGAAACCCCTGATCAGATTGAAGCGTTCCTCAATCAAGAAGAAGCCATGCTTAAAGACATGGTTGAGAGAATCGTAGCCGCAGGCGCAAACGTTGTCATATGCCAAAAAGGCATCGACGACATGATCCAGCACTTCCTTGCAAGAAAAGGAATAGTTGCAATTCGAAGAGCAAAGAAGTCCGACATGGAGAAGCTTGCAAAAGCTACTGGTGGAAAAATAGTAACCAAACTAGACGATATCACTTCTAAAGATCTCGGGTTCGCAGCCCTTGTAGAAGAACGCAAAATCGGCGACGACAAAATGACCTTCATCGAAGGCTGCAAACACCCCAAGGCAGTTACACTTTTGATAAGGGGCGGAACAAACCGCATGACGGCAGAAGCAGAACGCTCAATCCATGATGCTCTATGCGTAATCAAAGACTTACTTGAAGAGCCCAGAATCTTAGCAGGAGGCAGCGCTCCAGAACTTGAAATGTCACGTACATTAAAAATGTACGCAGAAACGTTGCCGGGAAGAGAGCAGCTCGCGGTCAAAATCTTTGCAGAAGCCTTAGAGGCTATTGCAATAACACTTACCGAAAACGCAGGTTTAGATCCAATCGACATACTTTCAGAACTAAGATCGAGACATGAAAAAGGGGAAAAGTGGGCAGGCATAGAAGTCGTAGAAGGAAAAGTCCAAGACATGGCAAAAGTGGGCGTTTTCGAGCCGATCACAGTGAAAAAACAGATAATAAAATCAGCAACTGAAGCCGCTTCAATGATTCTCAAAATCGACGATATGATCGCTGCCGGCAAAATGAAGGCACCCCCAATGCCACCAGGAGGAGGCGCTCCTGGCGGAATGTATCCAGGCGCTGGAGAGTATTAAAACACGTCTAAAAAAGAAAAAATATTGGTAGGTCCTCCGAAAATCACGAGGTTCGAGAAAGCAAGAATAGTGGGAGCAAGAGCACTTCAGATTTCCATGGGTGCTCCGATAATCGTGTCGGTTGACGAAGGCTTTTCAAGCCCTATTGAGATCGCCTTGAAAGAGCTTGAAGGCTGCATGTTGCCAATCACCATCAGAAGAACATTGCCTGACGGAACCTTCCAAGATATTCCGCTGAAGTGGCTCATTAAAAGTTAAACTACGAACCTTTAAGTTTCTTCGCCTTTTCAAGAGTGACACGGATTCGACCCCAATGGGCGCCCTGCCAATAGACGTTGCCGCATTTTGGGCATTTCCAAAATTTATCATAATAGATAAAAGTGTTCCTTTCAACTTTGTCTGCAAGATTTTCTTTAGGCGTTGACCGAATTTTGGTGTTGCATCTCGGACAACGAGAACGTTTCAGATCTATCTCCAAGGGAGTTTCAAATCGCGTAGCAAGTTCTGCTAGCTTTTCAGCTTCTGTTTGACCTTCCACATAGACGGCGTCAACGTCTTTGGCGATGGCTCGCTGATACAGTTCTAAATCTCTTGTCAGGAGAACCCTGTGCTCTTTCTCAGCCATCGCAATCAGTTCAGTATCCTCAAACTGATTAGAGTACGTGGCATCCTGCCCCAGCATGCGGAGCCATCTGGTCAGTTTTCCAAGCATCCCATCCGCGATGAATTTCACGCGCGGTCTCTCCGAATTACTCCGCCGCTGCCCGCCTTCGCCACAATTTCCTGTTCATCCATAATTAATGATCCGTTAACAAAAGTTTTCACGGGGCTGCCCTGCACTTCCCAACCGTCAAATGGCGAGTACTTCGCTTTGGACTGGAATTTCGAAGCGTTAATCCTGAATTTCTGGTTAAAGTCTACAACTGTTAAATCTGCTTTTCTCCCTTGCGCTAAGTCACCGCGGTCTTTTAAGTTGAAGATTTCCGCGGGTTTTTCTGAGAGCAACTGAACCACATGCGCCAGTGAAATTCGGTTCTTTTTAACCATCGTCAACATGAGAGGGAGAGTTGTTTCAAGCCCAGGCACGCCAACTTTAACGTCCCAAACGCTACCAGCGGACTTCTCACTTAAAGCGTGAGGCGCATGGTCAGAACCTAAAAGGTCAACCCAACAGTCAGTAACGCCTTTCCAAAGTGCCTCGATGTGGCTTTCGCCGCGAAGAGGCGGCATCATCGTTAACATTAAGCCATAACGCTCATAATCATCGTTTGACAGCAAAAGATGCTGGGGAGTAACTTCACAGGTTACTGTTCTGCCAGATTTTTTCGCCTCAACAACGGCTTTTAAGCCCGCTTCGGTCGTCATGTGACAGAAATGCAACCGTACACCAGTTTGCGCGCTTGTTTTCAGCAGGCGTTCGACCGCTTTAAGCTCAACACTTTCTGAATGCGCCCTCAGGAAGGCAGCAGCATCATGACGGTTGACTCGCTTAAGTCTTTCTTCGTTTGCCATCAACAACGCTTTGTCTTCCGCATGCACCGCAACTGGAACGCCTGATTCGCCGACTTCTGTAAACGCTTCCTGCAAGGCGGCATCGTCATCGATGTTTAATCCGCCAACTTGATGAGCCATAAAGAGTTTAAAGCCCACCGCGCCCTCAGCGACGATGCCAGCGACTTCACCCAAGTTGTTTGGAAATGCGGCGTAAAATCCAACGTTGACGAGAACTCGTTTTTCTGCTATTCGCATGCGATTCTTCAAGGTTTCCGTGCTCATGGTCACTGGGTCGTTGTTAGGCATGTCCAAAACGGTGGTTATTCCGCCCGCTGCCGCGGCGGCAGTTCCAGTGTAAAAGTCCTCTTTGTACGCTTTTCCTTCATCGCGAAGGTGCACGTGAACGTCTATCAAGCCAGGGAGAACCAGCATGTTCCCCAGATTTGTTTTCTCGTCAGCTTTTGGCATCTGCGTTTCTTTGCCTATTTTGCAGATCCTGCCGTTTTCTATGGCTATGCTGCAGTCAACTATTTCCTTGTTCAAGTACGCTTTGGCGTTTGTTAAAACGGAATCAACAATCAATTTAAACGCGCCTTTCTGTTGAATAACGAATATGAAGGTTAATTAAAAGTTTATTTTATTTGAACCAAACTGGGCTACTGCGATTAAGAGGCGTTGCTGCTTATTTTTCGGTTTCTAATTCTATGCGGCAGTCTTCACACAAGTTTTGTCCATTAACGTCTTTCAAGTTTTCTGAGAACACGCCACAGCGGTCGCAATATCCAGAGAGAGGTTTTTCCTCCTCTTCGGTTTCCTCAGTCTCGGTCGCTCTCTCGATGCGTGTTCTTTCTTGGATTATCTCTATTAGCTCAGGCATTACTCCCAGAATATCCTTGCTTGAAACTACCCCCACGAGGTTGCCTTTGTAGAGTACCCCCAGTCGCCTGATGTTGAGTCTGCTCATTCTTCTCGCCGCTTCGCTTATTGTTGCTTCCGGCTCTATCGTGACTAACGGGAAGGTCATGATTTCCTTTGCTGTTGCGGCGTCAGGCTTGAGGTTTTTGGCTAGAACCCTTATCACTAAGTCCCGTTCCGTTATTATCCCAACAGGTTTGCCTGTCTTGTTCGTGACTATGACGCATCCTAAGTCGTTTTCATCCATGAGGGTAGCCGCCTTGTTTGACGTTGCGTTTTCGTCTAAGGTTACTACTGGACTGCTCATAACGTCCTTAACCACCATTCTTGTTCTTAATCCAATGTCAGACATCGTTCAGATGCTCCTAACGGTTTAGATGTGTGTTGACCTTCACAAGTCAAAAGGAATAATCGCACATTTAAGAGTTGCTAAGTCCAATCGTGCAAAAATGCGACCCTGAGAGTTGGAAGTTTTATTAGTATCTGCCAGATAAACAGCATAATTCAAGATGAGGGAAAGTTATGTTGAAGACAAACGCTGACAAACTCGTAAAAATATCCGTCATGGGGGAAGTAGCTAGCCCCGTCGTAAATAGGTCAGTTTATAACATTTCAGCCACGGGCGCGCCATCGATTTTGCCTGGAGTGGGCGGAATAACATATAATGTGAGAGTAGGCGACCCAGCGTGCGGTTGGGAAGCTGACCACGTAGAGCCAGGCGTCAGTGTGGAAAACAAAGAAAACGACCCGCG
>CAZUHG010000074.1:0-5526 GCA_964620515.1 uncultured Candidatus Bathyarchaeia archaeon | reverse complement strand
GTAAACGCCACGCCAATAGCCAGAGTGAAAAACGACGAAATAATCATGTTAACAGATGACTATCAAAAGCGCGACGCCGCAAAAAAACTCGTTCTGAAACCCAAATTCAGCGAAGCGGTTGCGCTGGTCAAGTTTCATCCAGGACTTGACCCTGCAGTCATCGACTGGTACGTTGAAAGAGGCTGCAAGGGCATACTTCTTGAAGGCTCAGGCTTAGGACACGTCAGCCAATACTGCTTCGACGCCGTCCGCAACGCGGTTGAGCACGGCGTGGTGGTTGCGTTGGCTTCCCAGTGCATTTGGGGACGCGTAAACATGAACGTGTACGACACAGGACGAGACCTGCTGACCATAGGCGTAATTCCCTTGGAGGACATGTTTCCCGAAACCGCGCTGGTTAAGCTCATGTGGGTTCTCGGTCAAACCAGCGACATAGGCGAAGCGAAAAAGCTTCTGAAGACTAACGTTGCTGGAGAGTTTTCGCCGCGGACTATGCCAGACGAAATCGGCGTTGACGGAGAAGAAGCCGATGGCAATTGACTACGCCAAAGCAGGGCTAAAAGTCGGCTTAGAAATCCACCAACAACTTAACACGAAAGCGAAGCTGTTCTGCAGCTGCCCGCCAGCGCTGTTCAAGGAAGACCCTGAAATAACTTTTCTGCGCAGGCTCAGACCCACCCAAAGCGAACTGGGACAAGTGGATCCAGCAGCGTTTTTCGAGTTCCAGAAAGGAATGAAAGTTCTGTACGAAGCGAACCGCGCCACCAGCTGCCTCGTGGAGATGGATGAGGAACCACCGCACCCACTAAACAGGGAAGCCGTGGAAGTGGTTTTAACCGCAGCGTTAATGATGAACATGCAGCCTATTGACGAAGTGCATGTCATGCGCAAAACCGTCATTGACGGCTCAAACACCACGGGTTTTCAGCGAACCTGCATCATAGCCTCTGACGGCTGGATTAAAGTGGGAGAAAAAACAATTCCGATGCAGGCAGCAAGCTTAGAAGAGGATGCAGCACGCAAAACAGGAACCCAAGACGACGGCAAAACAATCTGCTACCGCATCGACCGCCTTGGAATACCGCTCATCGAAGTCGCCACTGCACCAGTGATTTATTCGCCTAAGGAAGCGCAAGAAGTTGCGTTCGCTATTGGCCGAATCCTACGTGACACAGGCAAAGTTATGCGCGGTTTAGGCACGATACGACAGGACCTGAACGTGTCTTTGCCAAACGGCGCCTTAATCGAGATTAAAGGTGTTCAGGAGCTTGAGTTGATTTCAAAGGTTGTTGAGTATGAGGTTCAGCGCCAGCTTGGGCTCATCCAAGTTAAGGAGGAACTGCAAAACAGAGGCGTCAAAGCCGAAGCGCTGAAAGAGGAATTCGTTGATGTTTCAGAGGTTTTCAGGCAGACAAAGTGCAAAGTCATCCGCAAAGCGCTTGACAAAAAACAGAAAGCCATGGCGGTCAAACTTGTTGGCTTCGCTGGTCTCTTAAAACGTGAGCTTATGCCTGATTTCCGTGTTGGAACGGAACTTTCTGACCGCGCGAAGTTCTGGGGCAGAGTCGGCGGAATATTCCACACCGACGAGTTGCCCGCTTACGGCGTCACCGCTGAAGAAGTTGAAGCCTTACGCAAAGCAGCAGGCGCAAAAGAAGCTGATGCTGTTGTTTTCGTTGCTGACACCACAGAGAACGTTTTGGATGCGCTAAGAGCGGTTGTGGAACGCGCTCAGGAAGCATTGGTTGGCGTTCCAGCGGAAACCCGAACAGTCAAAGACGACGGCACCACGAGGTACATGCGACCGAGACCTGGCGCAGCAAGAATGTACCCCGAAACTGACATTCCGCCAACACTGATAAGCACTGAATTGGTGGAGAAGGTTCGGTCTAATTTGCCTGAGCCAGCGGAGAAAAAGCTTGCGCGTTTGATAAAGCAGTACGGTTTGAACGAAAAGTTGGCTAAGCAGCTTGTTGACTCAGAATACGGCGTGCTGCTTGAAGCCATTGTCAAAGAAAGCAGTGTTGCAGCCACAACTGTCGCAGTGTTTCTAACCGAAACTTTGAAGTCGCTGAGACGCGACGGAGTTCAAGTCGAAAAAGTCACAGACGACCAAATAATGGACATTTTCAGCGGTGTCGGCTCAGGAGAGATTTTGAAGGAAGCGGTGGCAGACGTTTTTGTTTGGCTTTCCAAGAATGAAAGTAAAACCCTGCAGGATGCTGTTGACGCTCTTGGGTTGAAAATGTTTTCAAAAGCAGAGTTGGCGCAGCTTGTTGATCGAGTGATTGCGGAGAACAGGCAGTCGGTGGACCAGATGGGGAAGAAAGCTTTCGGAATGCTTATGGGTGTTGTGATGAAAGAAGTTAGGGGAAAAGCTGATCCAGCACTTGTCAGCGCGCTTTTGAAAGAACGATTGGAATAGCAAGCAAAAATTTACTTTTTCTGCATTACGCGCGGTAATGGGACGCTGGTTACTGGCAGTCTTTGATTCACTATTATTTTGTCTTGAAGTTTTATGTTTTCGCCGCAGTAGGGGCAGAGTTTAAAATCTGATCGCAATGGGTTTCCGCAGGCTGGGCAGATTATTGTGAAGAGGAGTTTTTCTTCAAGCGTTGTTAACTGTTTTTTCAAGCCGCTTAGTTCTGTTTTTGTTTTCTCCATCGCGTCTTTTATTGGTTGTATATCTTTAACTTCGGTGCGAACGTTGCGCATAAGGTCTTTGACTTGCGCAAGTGTTTCACTGTCTGATTCTATTGTTTCATACATTAGGTCGAAGGTTTCGCTTTTGCTTTCTAGGATTTGCGCTTCTGTTGTGGTTTGGGTTTTTGCGTCTGACATGATTTTGTTTAGGAATGTTTCTACGGGGTTGTCGAAAGTTATGAGGCAGGTTATTGCCCACAGGGCTATGGTGGAGGCGGCTGCTGCGTAAAAGTAGATGTTTAGGGGTATTTGTTGTAGTTGCTGGTTTATGAAGGGGTAGAGTTGGAGAAGTCGTGTGGGGTTGTTGAAAAGTACGGCTGATGCCGCGTCTATTAGGTGTATGAGGGCTGTGAATGTTAAGGTGCTGAAGAGCCAGATTGTTATTCCTTTTTTTCTCAAGCGACGGTCTCCTGCTTCGCATGTGTAGTTCAATTGAATATTGCGTCTTAATATATAACAGTTAATTCCGATTCAGGAATATTCCAAAAGCCACAAATCTAAAAAGCATAACAGACCTGTATATCGTGGGATAACATTGCCAAATAAAAAGGTCGAAAAGAAAAAAATTGAAGAAAAAAACGAGTGCTTCGCCTTCCGCGTCAAAATCGGCGAATACGAAGTCGAAATCACAGGAACTCACGAAGAGGTAACAAAAACTCTTGAAAACCTTCCTCAGTTGATCACTACAGTTCAAAAAGCTTTTGAAAGCGTGAAACCTAAAACTGTCGCAACACTAACCGTGAAGACAGAACCACAACCCAAAACGAAAGAAGCGCCTAAACCGTCTGCACAAACATACCCAAAAATAAAGACGGCAGCCAATTGTGAAGAGGCGGTTCTTAGACTTTTGGAAACCGACTGGGGTAAATGGCGACCGCGAACTATGGAAGAACTAAACGACGCCATGAAAGCAAGCGACATTAAGTATACCACACGCATTTTAGAGGGAACTCTGAACAAACTTGCTGACAAGGGAATGGCGCGACGCTGGAAAACAAACGCAGGTTTTGTTTACATACTAGCTGACGAGAAAACCTCAAGCTCTGGAGGAGAAACCAAATGAAACGAATCGAAGCGCGAATCAAAACTTCTTTCGGCGAAGTCGTCATCGAAGGGGAGAACCCTAAAGAAATCCTCAGCGTACTGGAATCTATGCCAGAGAACTTCATCGAGAAACTTTCAGACTTCGTTTCAAACAAGCTGACGCCTTCAGGAGCACAGTTAAAGGGCATAGTCGAACTCACGACGGAAGGTCCAGTTATAGTGACGCGGGAGAAACTTACCCATTACGAGGCAGTGGGCTTAACTCTCTACGCTTCGCAAGACAAAACTAACACGGCTGCCCAAATAACCAAGCTTTTGGAGTCCAGCGGAATAAAAAGCATGGTTCCCGCGCGCTTGAATGAAATGACTAAACGAGGGCAAGTTTTCAAACCCGACCCAGGCAAGCCAGAATTTAAGCTGACGATTCAAGGCGAAAAATGGATTGAAGACGAAGTTATATCGAAACTCAGAGGCAAAATGAGTTGACAGAAAAACCAGAAAAAGTCGCAGTCAACATTAAATACAAAGATGTGGAAAAAACTTTTTCTGCAACCCTAGAAGAAACATGGCTTCTGTTAAACAAGTTTTTCAACGAGTTTCTCCCTTCATTTGAAACCGCAAACAAGCTTAGGCTCAACGTTGACCTGCAAGCACTAGCCAAAGACTGCGAAGGCATAATCGCTTTCTCGGAAGAAGGTGCAAACTTGCTAGTGTCTAAGAACAAGTTGACGGACAACGAGACTTTGTCACTTTGGCTTTTGGCAGGTTACTTGGGGCATAAACTGGACATGATAAAAAACGACGCTTTCTCAAAAGAGGAGTTACAGGCAAAACTGGGTAAAAGCGGCAAAATAACCAGCACCCGTTTAGGCGAACTCGTAAAAAGCGACGTTGCAGCGAAGACGGCGGACGAAAAATTCAGGATCACAACGTTCGGTGTTGTTCAGATGCAAAAAGACGTGCTTCCAAAAATTAAAGCAAAATCAAACACCTGAAGCGCGACGCACGTTTCTTTCTGAAAAAAACATATTACTGTCTAACTGCATTCTTTATTTTTGGAGGAGAATTATTGTGGACAGCATTATGGCAGTAATTTTCGCATTTACAAACCTCTTAAATTCGATAACTACGTTCGACATAATTGCGCTTGTTGTCCTAGTCATAATCGGCATAATAATCATAATGCTAATCCGCTTCATTCTGATGCTCATCCCCGCAGTGCTTCTTGCGCTTGTAGTCTGGTTTCTCACAAACAGTCTGTTCTGGGCTGGAGTAACCTTCCTTATAGTCGCAGCCTTTTCATTGCTGAAGAAACTCTGACAACAGTTTGGTTAAAAGCACTTTCAAAGTCTTAGTTACGCAGTTGCAAAAGAGCCGCTCAGAGTGGTCCAAGTCTGCAACACAATCAGAATAGGCTCTAGCAAAGTCCACCGTGTTTAAAATAGTAGTTTTCTTCCTTCTTGGAACCGAAGCTTCTCACGCCTTCTTTCTTCAGCTGCTTCCTGAGCTTCGCTGCATGTTCCTTGGTCAATTCGCCCCTCTTCTCCAAATACGCAATTATCTCCTCTGCTTGCTCTTCCGTATCGCAACGCCGTATGAAATCAACAACGGTTGGATCATAGTGGCTAAACTTGTCTGGCAGCGGCTTTTCATCTGAAGCAGAATCTGTTCTAACTGCGTCTATCGAGACTTTACTGGCTCCGCCTTCAAGTTCCTCAGATAAATTTGGAAACATTTTCTTAAACGATTTTTTATCGGTCTCCATTGCCGCAACCTTCA
>CAZUHG010000073.1:0-5535 GCA_964620515.1 uncultured Candidatus Bathyarchaeia archaeon | reverse complement strand
TAATCTGGAGAGTCAAAGGGGCAAGCGCCCTAAACCCAGAGGTCGCGGGCTCGAATCCCGCCCCCGGCACCACAGCCCATTCTCTCCTAAATATTTCGATGTCTAAACCCTCTATCTCTGAGGCGCTACCCCCCCTCCCTTTTATATACGTTGAACTACGGCGTGAAGCACTTGTTCGGCTTTTAGGTTGGAAATACTTAATTAAGAGCTGTGCTTATTGCTGTGCAGACGGAAGGGTAAGAGATGAGTGATGAAATTTCAAAGTTACCGCCTCAAGTTCAAGAACGCTTGCTGAGGTTGCAGCAGCTGCAGCAAACGTTGCAGTCGGTTTTAGCGCAGAAACAGCAGGTGGAGATGGAGAAAACTGAGGTTGAGCAAACTTTAGCCGAGCTGCAGAAGACAGCTGACGATGCTGTAGTTTACAAGGCAGCTGGTTCTCTTCTGATAAAGGCGGAAAAGACCAAGATAACTGAAGAGCTTATTGAACGGAAAGAACTGTTGAACACGCGAAGCACCGTTCTCGCCCGCCAAGAAGAAAGGTTACGCAGCCAAGCGAAAGAAGCACAGGCAAAACTTCAAGAGGACCTCAGCCCCGTTTCATCATCCTCAAAATAGTCTCGGGGTGAAACACGCGTGGAAGAGCTGGGGATGCCCGACTTAACCACCGAGCAAACTGAACTGTTATGCGCCACGGCGGAGAGCGCCGCCAGAAAACATATTCTCTCGAAAGTATCCGCTAAAATGGTGGAGAAACTGGACATAAGCGTTGAAGCCGAAGGAACAAAACCCGTGAACGTAACGGTTGAAATAGACTTGGAGCTATCACCAAAAATGAAGGATTTTGACGCTGTTAAGCTGGCTGATGAGGCAGTGAAAGTGGCGCATGAAGCAAGTGAAAATTACCTGAGAAAACTAACATGACCTTCACAGACATACTCAATATTCTAGACGAAACGCACGCTAACTTTGTTCTTTTGTTATGCCACCATAACGCAGATCCCGACGCCGTATGTTCAGCCTACGCTTTCCAATGCTTACTAGCGAAGTTCAGACCGAACGTGACCGTTGAGATTGGCACGGGGCAGGGAATTAGCAGACTTTCAAAGCACATTTTGAAGCATCTTCCCATAGCCGTGAACCCGCAACCCAACGTAGAAAAAGCTGACGCCATAGTTCTGTTGGATACCAACACAACCCAACAGCTGGGTCACCTAGCTGAAAGAGTGATAAAAACTAAGGTGCCCATCATAGTGATTGATCATCACGCAGCTCACCCTGAAACGGAGCGCATAGCAAAACTTTGCATAACAGATGAAGAAGCCTCATCTACCTGCGAAATAGTTTACACTTTCTACAAGCAGGTTAACACGAAGCCAGGCTTAAACGAGGCTAAGGCGCTGTTTCTGGGCATAACTTTTGATACACGACACTTCGTTTTAGCCAAAACTTCAACATTCAAAACTATATCTGAGCTTAGCGACATAGGCGTGAACCCTCAGGAAGAGTTGTCGTCGCTTGCCTTGCCGATTGACTTTTCTGAACGTGTCGCAAGAATAAAAGCGTGCCGAAGAGCCAAACTGATTAAGATTGAGAACTGGATAATTGCCCTTTCACACGTTAGCGCATACCAAGCCTCCGCGGCAAGAGCGCTAGTTGACTTAGGCGCACACTTGGCGGCGGTGGCTGGGCAGAAAAACGAGAAAATTGAGATTAGCCTGCGCTGCACTCGCGATTTCAATCAGGCGACTGGTATTCACTTGGGAAGGGACATTGCCAAACCCTTAGGCGAGTACCTAGAGGGGATGGGCGGGGGACATGCTACAGCTGCGGGAGTTAACGGTACAGGTGGTATAGAGAAAGGGTTGAAGCGTTGCTTGCGGTTGGTGAAGGAGAACCTATCTAACCATAAATGAGTAGCTACTCTTAAATGGGAAAACAAAACGTAACATAGGCAGGCACAGCAAACATGGCAATAATAGAAACAAAAAACCTCACATACACTTACCCCAGCGTAACAAAACCGTCAATCAACGACATCTCCATAAAAGTGGAGAAGGGAGAATTCGTTCTAATCACAGGTCCAAGCGGATGCGGAAAAACAACCCTGTGCCGATGCTTCAACGGACTGATTCCCCATTTTTACCAAGGCGAATTAAAAGGCGAAATATCCGTAGCGGAGATGGACATAACTAAACACCAAACGCACGCACTGGCAAAAAGCGTGGGCTTGGTTTTTCAAAACCCGGAAAACCAGCTTTTCGCCTTATCCATCGAGAAGGACGTGGCTTTCGGACTGGAAAATTTAGGTTTTCCCAGAGACGAAATGCGGGAAAGAGTGGATTGGGCTCTGAAACAAACGGACATTTACGACTTACGAGAAAGGTCACCCCACGAGGTTTCAGGAGGTCAGCAGCAGCGCGTTGCAATCGCCGCTGTCCTCGCCATGCAGCCGGAAATAATAGTTCTGGACGAGCCAACATCCTTTCTTGACCCGTTAAGTGCAGAGAAAATTTTCGAAGTAATCCATGAACTTAACAAGAAACTTGGAATAACGGTGGTGTTGGTTGAGCACAGGTTGGATTTAACCGCAAAATACGCTGACCACATCATAATTATGGACGACGGAAAAGTCTGTTTTGATGGTAAACCCCGCGAAATCCTAAGCGCCGAAGAAACACGCCTGATTGGTGTCGGAATTCCAAAAGCTACGCTTCTTTACCAGATGCTCAGAAAAGAAGGGGTTGCCCTCAGTAACGTTACTCCGCTGTCCTCGGAAGAACTGGCAACACTGCTACTGGAGGCTTTCGGAAGCGCATGATTGAAGTTGAAGGCGTTCACTTCAGCTATCCCAACGGCGTGGAAGCCCTGAAAGGCGTTTCCCTGTTCATAAAGAACGGCGAGTTCGTAGCTATAATGGGGCAAAACGGCGCGGGAAAAACAACGCTGGTCAAACACTTCAATGGCTTGCTGAAGCCCTCCGAAGGAATTGTACGCGTAGACGGAGTGGCAACCACAAAAACCAGTGTTGCAGCTTTGGCGCGAAACGCGGGTTTCGTTTTTCAAAACCCTGACAATCAGCTTTTCAGCGAAACAGTTGAAGATGAAATAGCGTTTGCACTGAAAAACTTCGGGTTTGAAGCCGACGTCATAGAGAAACGCCTCGACTGGGCTTTGAACCTTTTAGGGTTAGCGCAGTACCGTAAAACTTCGCCTTTCCTGCTCAGCGGAGGCGAGCGCAAACGTGTTGCATTGGCTTCTGTCTTAGCGTGGGATCCTCAAACACTGATATTGGATGAACCCACGATAGGTCAAGATTATCAGCAGAAAGAAAAGCTTCGCCAGTTCATTGTCCAAATGCAGGCTCAGGGGAAAACAGTTGTTATAGTTACGCATGATGTGGAATTTGTGGCTGAGTGCAACCCCAGGGTTCTGTTGATGAAGGAAGGAAGAATTGTTGCTGACGGTGAAGGCAGAGAAGTCCTCACTGCTCCTGAAGTTTTGGTTCAGTCATCCATTGTTCTGCCGCAAATCGCTCAAGTCTTCACGAAACTGACGCAGCTGGGGCTTCCGAAAAACGTCATCGACGTTTACGAAGCGAAGGAAATGCTGCTTAAAGCGTTGGAGAAGAGGCGAACATGAGCGTTTTCGACGGCTTAAAATTCAGGAAAGTATACTCGCCAATTCACAATTTAGACCCGAGAATGAAATTTGCGTATGTCTGCACGGTGTTTGTGGCGGCGATTCTTTTCGGCGCAATTCTTCCTTTGCTTGCTCTTTTCTTAATGGCGATTCCCTTTGTTTTGTTGGCGGGTGTTCAAAAAGAGTGGCTGCGTTCGCTCCGAGGCGCTGCCTTTTTGGCAATATTCATTTTTGTAGTTAACATAGCATCCAGCTTTTTCACTTCGGGTTACGCGTTGACGGCGGCTAATGTGGAAACCGCGGCTGCAATGACTTTGCGTTTTGTAGTGCTTGTGGAGTCTTTCTCGGTTTTCTTTTTGACCACTTCCCCAGACCATTTAGGTTTAGCGCTGGAGCAGAGCCGCGTGCCTTACGAGTTTGCTTTTGCGTTCACTACTGCCGTGCGTTTTGTTCCCGTTTTGGCAGAAGAAGCTCAGACAATAATGGACGCTCAGAAAGCTAGAGGGTTGGAACTCGAGAAAGGTAATTTTCTGAAGAGGATTAGGAATTACGTTCCAGTTCTTATACCGTTGATAGTGAGTGCTATTCGGCGAAGTCTTGAATTGGCTGAAGCCATGGAATCTCGCGCTTGGGGCGCTACCAAAAAACGCACTAACTTGTACGCGTTGAAGCTTCGCAGGGGTGATTTTGCTCTGTTGGCGATAAGTGTTGCAGTGCTGGCGGTGGCGATTTTTGTTTGGTTTTATGTGCCTGTGCCGACTTTAAGTCAGCTTTTTTTGGCGTGAGCGCTAGTTTTGGTGACAGTTGGTGCTTAGGTTTCAGTGGTTTGTGTGTGAATTTCAGTCCAGATTAGCTGTACATATAACTTATTAAGACTTGCGACACACTATATTTTTTGAAGACCTACCAACACCCTATCCCAAGGAGGGCAACGTCAACGAAGAAAAAGCAAGACCCAAAAACAGTGGGCACTCTCGACCAGCCACCAGCCCCAGCAATAATTAGCAGCGCACCTGCAAAACCGACTTCTTTCCAAGAAGTCTACGCCCTCCAAGAACCCTATGTATACGCAGCGATAGTCAGAGAAAAAGAAACCCAAAAAATGCGCTACGAAATCATCGAACCTACCCTCCAGCCAGACGAAGAAAAGTATCTCAATGAAATAAAGAATTTTTTAATGGAAGAACTAGACGTAAACCTGAAAGAAATAGAAAACAAAGAAAAAGCAGAAAACTACCTACGACAAAAAATCAAGGAACTGATAAAGAAGTATCACATAAAAATTCCCGCAGAAGCGGTTGACAAACTCACCTATTACATAATAAGAGATTTCGTTGGCTACGGAAAAATAGACCCGTTAATGAGAGACCCGTTAATTGAGGATATATCCACAGACGGCGTAAACATACCCCTCTACGTGTGGCATCGATTCTACGAGTCCTTACCCACAAACATCATTTTCAAAGACACGACTGAACTGGACTCCTTCGTAGTCCGCCTCGCATATCTTGCTGGAAAAAACATCTCCATCGCCGTGCCAATCCTCGACGCGTCACTTCCAGAGGGAAGCCGTATACAATTAACCTACGGGCGCGAAGTCACAAGAAGAGGCTCAACCTTCACCATCAGGCGTTTCAAAGCTGATCCGTTGACAATCTCAGACCTAATCGCCTTCAACACTATCTCCTCAGAAATGGCTGCCTACCTCTGGTACCTCATAGAGCACAGGGCGTCAGTGATGGTGGCGGGAGGCGTAGCCAGCGGAAAAACAACCCTGCTGAACAGCCTATCCATGTTCATAAAACCTGAAATGAAAATTGTAAGCGTTGAAGACACGCAAGAGATTAATCTTCCACACGAAAACTGGATACCTTCGGTCGTGCGGGCAGGCTTCAA
>CAZUHG010000072.1:0-5605 GCA_964620515.1 uncultured Candidatus Bathyarchaeia archaeon | reverse complement strand
AAACTTCAGGGGCACACCGTCCACTTTGACGGCATGTACGATCAGGGGCGAGACCGACAAGCCACCAAATATCTTGTTCCCCGAGGAATTTCTTTCGGCAAAGCTCTAAACCAGATCGACAGGCAAGAAGGACTTGTAGAGGTAAAAGGGTTACTACGTGATTCAATGAATGGTCGCACAATGATTGTTCGCTTCATTTCCTTAGGACCTCCTAACTCTGTGTTCACAATTCTCGGATTACAATGCACTGACTCTTGGTATGTAGCTCACTCAGAAGACCTGCTTTACAGGCCTGGTTACGAAGTGTTCCGCCAATCAGAACCGAACAGGGAATTTTTGCGTGTCCTGCATTCAGCAGGTACATTAACCAAAAACATGACTAGCACAGAGCACGAAAAAAAACGCGTCTATATTGATCATATGGACAGCACGATTTACAGCGTCAACACGCAGTATGCTGGTAACTCTGTGGGCTTCAAGAAACTTGCCTTTCGCCTCGCCATCCGCAAGGCTAACTACGAGGGTTGGCTAGCTGAGCACATGATGATTATGGGTGTGCACGGTCCAGGCGGTCGTAAAACCTATTTTTCTGGCGCGTTTCCCAGCGCATGCGGCAAGACATCTACCGCTATGCTTCCGGGAGAGACAATACTGGGCGACGACATCGCCTATGTTCGCGACATTGGCTCCGTTGCCCGCGCCGTAAACGTCGAATCGGGCATTTTCGGCATAATTCAAGACGTTAACCCAACAGACGACGCCTTAATCTACAAAGTGCTCACAAGCCCAGGCGAAGTCGTCTTCTCCAACGTGCTGGTCAAGAACGGCAAGCCATACTGGCTGGGCATGGGCAGTGACCTTCCCAAAGACGGCACAAACTTCTCCGGCGAATGGCATGAAGGGAAAAAAGACGAGTTTGGCAATGAAATTCCTGCTGCTCACAAAAATGCTCGCTACGCTGTGGCGCTTAAAGCACTGGAAAACTGTGATCCCGAGCTGGATAATCCGATGGGCGTGGAGTTAAGCGGCGTCCTGTATGGTGGTCGAGACGCCCGGGCTTACGTGCCAGTCCAGCAAAGCTTTGATTGGGCACACGGAATTATCGCTTATGGCGCATCTCTGGAGTCTGAAACCACTTTTGCTACAGTTGGCAAAGAGGGGGTACCAGAGATAAACATGATGAGCACTCAGGACTTCATATCGATTCCTTTGGGGCAGAACGTCAGCAACAACTTGGATTTCGGAAAAAAGCTGAAGAAAGCACCAGTTGTCTTTGGTGTTAACTATTTCCTGCGGGATAAGGACAACGGTAAATTCTTGAACTCTCCTCAAGACAAGCACGTGTGGATAAAATGGATGGAGCTACGTGTTCACGGCGAAGCTGGGGCAATAAGGGCGCCTACGGGATTTCTACCAAAATACGAGGATTTGAAGCGTCTCTTCAAGCGCGTATTGCATAAAGACTACGCAAAGGAAGACTACATAGAGCAATTCACTATTCGCGTCCCTGAAAACTTGGCTAAAATTGAGCGGGTTCAAAGGTTCTATCAGGAGAATGTTTCTGATACGCCGTCGGAGCTCTTTGAGGTCTTGGATCAACAGCGTCAGCGTCTGGTTGAAGCTAGAAAACGCTTTGGCGACTACATCTCACCCGAAAGCTTTGAATGGTGAAAAAGATGTACCAAATCTTAAATGTATGTTGCTTACTGATTAGTACTTCATAATCGTTAATTATAAACTGCTATCCATGAAAGTTCAAGACGTGACAAAACATGATGAAGAGAACCACGACTAAAAAAAGCGCAACTTACACGATAGATCTGACAACGATTGATGGAGACGGCTCATTTCCCTGCCCGAAATGCGGAATCGTAATATCTCCTGAAGATGAATCAGAACAGCTCTACAAAATCGTGGACACGAAAGTCATCAATGATGAGCTCGTAGAACTTATCATAATGTGCAGTAAATGCGGAAGCACCACTAAGCTCACTGGTTTTCAACCAAGCATTTGAAGCGTATCCAGCGAATAGAAGCAACGTAGCTTTTTTTATCCAAGTTTCCGGCTTATCAAGATGAAAACGACCGATAAGATGCTGCCGTAAAAAACGCCATTAAACACTGCACTTAAAATGCTGACGTAATCTTGTATTCCCTGACCGATCAGCGCACAGAACCAGCTACCCGGAAACATGGGCGTGGGAATCAAGAGTGACGCTACTGCGAACAGCGAGAAGAAAACCAACATGAACCGCAATTTCATGTTTATTCCGACTCCGTATTCGACTTATGCACGGGCAATCAAACAATAATAAACGTTATTGTTTCTTTGTTTAACAAAAATACAGATTCCTAGTAAACTTTAATTGGAAAAGAGAGTACAAAAACTGCCGCTAAAGCGATTGTTAACAGCTTCCTATTTCTAGATAAACCGGATACGTCGTCCAGTGGACCTGGATGCTTGAACATAGACATGAAAATTATCAGAAACGCCATCAATATGAAACCAGTGTTTGCGAGAAGCAAAATGGCTACTGACGCAAATGTCAAGACGAATCTTTGTTTGTCGCTTGCCGTGGCTGATCTTGCCACGTGACCGCCATCAAGCATGGCTGCAGGCAGCAAGTTAAGCATCGTGACTACCATGCCTGCCCAACCAGCAGAGGTTATGGGGTGCATGTACCAACCGTTGTTAGGCGGCGTAAGCGGAGGAAGCAAGTTTAAGCCTGAAAAACCGTTCATTAGAAGAAACCAGCTAACAGGTATCAAACTTTCTCCTGGCTCAACTTGTGCTGGAACTAAAAGCGTCATTCCGATAGCGCTGAAGATCAAGGCGATTATGAACCCTGCTATTGGACCGTTGGCTCCAACATCAAACAGGGCATCTCTGTTTGGCGGTAGAGACTTTTGCATTATCACGGCACCCATGGTTCCGAGTGGCGGCGGTCCTGGGATAAAGTACGGCGAAGTTGCATCTATCCCCTTTTTGTTAGCTGTCACCTTGTGACCCATTTCGTGAACGCCCAGCACTGCTAAGATGGAAGCGGAAAAAATTATCCCGCTTACAACAGGGTTAATTCCAGTCGAAGCTGGAAGCATGAAATACCCCGTGATGAACGTTGTACAGACAGTGGCTAACAGCATTATCCAATTCGTTCTTGGGTTGCTGGGTTTCACGGGTGGTTTCGGAACAACTTTCAGAACTATTCGGCTGTCTACTTTTCGTAGGAAGGCGATTAACTTCATTTCTTCCAGGTGTTTCAGCAGTCTAAGAAAGGCTTGTTTGGTTTCTTGCGGCCATGTCAGGTAATATGTAGGTATGCCCTGATCCATTAATGCTTCCTGAATTTGGAATTCAGCGGTGACTAAATGCGTTATTTTTTCAAAATCTGCTTGTTGAAAAGTCTGCGGGTCAACAGTGCCAATTGGGAACTCTGTCATAACGTATTTTCCTAGCTTGTTTTTGTATTACAGATAATGGAGGAGTAGAAAAGTGTATTGGCTATTCGTAAATCATCTGAAGCAATGCTGCTTAAAGCAGTTGCACACTGCAAATACTTTATTTACCTTTGGCTACATTCCAAACGTTGATTTCCATGCAGATTCAAACTTTCAATGTTGGTATGCTGTCAACTAACTGCTATGTTGTTAACTGCGCCGAAACGAAAGAAGCTATAATAATTGACCCTGGATTCGATGTGCCTTATGAAGCCGAGCAAATTGTCCGTTACGTGGATAAGGGCGCATTGAAAATTAAGTTCGTTGTTAACACACATGGGCATGCCGATCACATTAGCGGAGACGTAGTTCTAAAAAAGAAGTATGGCGTGCCCATTTGTATTCACAAGTATGACGCGCCTTGTCTCGATGATTTAGGTGAGAGTCTCTCTCCAGCTAACGTTCTGCTTGAAGATGAGGAGTTGCTGAAATTTGGGCAGGTGATTTTGAAGGTTATGCACACGCCGGGGCATACGCTTGGAGGCGTATCTCTTGTGGGAGAAAAAATTGTTTTTACGGGTGATACTTTGTTTGCTGGGGGAATTGGCAGAACGGACTTTGCAGGCGGCTCTGATCGTGACATGAGGTTCTCATTAGAAAAACTGTTGTGTCTTCCTGAAGATTATGTTGTGTACCCGGGGCACGGCGGTGTTTCAACGATAGGCGAAGAAAAACGCGTTAATCCTTTTTTGCGATGGTTGTGACTGCGTTTTTTCTGTCATGCAAGTTTTGAGTGTGTTTTGATGTTTAGGTTGTGATTTTTATTTTGAATCTGTAGTTGTGTTTAACATGTCTTCAATACAGTGTATTGAGACGTAATATTTAATAGACTGGGTTAGCCCCATAAATAGCGGAGACCCACAATGCCCAAGCTAAGCCTCAAAAAAGTAAACATTCACCTCAAGAAGAAAAAAACGGAGCAACTGCCCGTTCCTCCACCTCCACCTAAGCCAATACCAAAGGGACTAAAGGTCGTCGACAAATACCCATTATACGAACCCTTCTCACACGTTGTAATAATTCAAAATCCCAAAACAGGCGAACACAAATACATCCTCGACGAACTTCAACTTGACGCACTTGAAAAAGGCGTCTATGATCGCATCCTAGAAATATTACTCGCTGAAATTGAATCTCCAAAAGAAGAAATCCTCGATCCCAGAAAGTTCTTCGCAGAATCAGCCAAAAAAATCGTCGACAAGTACCGAATAAGTTTAGGTTGGCTTCCCGACGTTTCATGGTACAAAATTCTTTACCACGCAGAAAGAGATCTTGTCGGGTTTGGCAAAATCGACCCGTTAATGCGAGACCCGAACATAGAAGACATTTCATGCGACGGAGTAATGAAGCCAGTTTACATATGGCACAGAAACTACGAAAGCATTGAAACAAACCTTCAATTCGAAAACGACGAAACCCTCGACAACACCGTTGTCAAACTCGTGCACATGGCTGGAAAACACGTTAGCACAGCCTTCCCAATAGTCGACGCCTCTCTCCCCGGCAAACACAGACTGGCAGTTTGTTACAGAAGAGAAATTACACCATTCGGAACAGCTTTCACAATCAGAAAATTCAGAGAAGACCCCTACTCAATTATAGACTTGATTAATATAGGCACGTTCTCTGAAGAAATGGCAGCTTACTTCTGGATATGCCTCGAAAACAGGGCTTCAATAATGGTTCTAGGCGGAACTGCAGCAGGCAAAACAACAGCGTTAAACGCCATGGCATGCCTAATCAAACCCGGCAGCAAAATCATCACAATCGAAGAAACTGCCGAGTTAAACCTGTCCCATGAAAACTGGGTTTCACTGATTGCCCGCCAAAGCTACGGTTTAGGCGGAAGCGGCGTAGGCGAAGTAGCCCTGTTCGACCTTGTGAAGACTTCAATGCGGCACCGCCCAGACATAATGATTGTGGGTGAGGTCAGAGGTCAAGAGGCATACGTTCTCTTTCAGGCTTTAGCTACAGGACACGGCGGCATGTGCACCATGCACGCTGAAAACTTGGACTCAGCAGTAAAGCGTCTAACTCAGAAACCCATGGAAATTTCTCCCGCATACATCCCGTTGATGAACATTGTCATTCCAATACAGCGAGTCCA
>CAZUHG010000071.1:0-5674 GCA_964620515.1 uncultured Candidatus Bathyarchaeia archaeon | reverse complement strand
TGACGGTCACTGGAAGCGATGCGATAATGAAACTGGATTATATGACGCAGGAGCTGTGGATTGAAGAAACAAAAGGAAACTGGCAGCCGAAGTATCCTTGGCAGGAACCTTTGAAGCTTGAGCTGCAGCATTTTGCAGATTGCGTATTGGAAAAGAAGAAGCCCTTGATAACTGGGGTTGACGGTTTGAGAGCCTTGGAGGTTGCTGAAGCGGCATTGAGTTCTTCGGCAAAGAACCGAGCGATAAAACTGCGGTAATTTTTCTTTACCGTTTCAAACTGAATGGTTTGCCTTCGGAGACTATTTTTTCGGGTACTTTGGCTTTCCATTTTTTCAAAAACGGCAAATCCTCAGCTTCTTTCCGCAGTTCGTCGGGTAACATTTCTGGGATTTCGTCGCGTATTGGATACCAACGTAAACATTTGGGGCAGACGATTAATCCTTCAGTTATTTCTTCTTTTTCTTCGAAAACATGCAGTTCAAGCGGGTGATGTTTATCTATGGGGCAAGCGAGTATGTCCATTAACTTCTTTTTCATGCTGCGTCACTTATGCACAGAATACATAATGACATGTTATTAAGATTTGCCAAAGCCGTGATTTGCGCGGTAATTGTGGGAAGTTGAAAGTTGAGGTGGTTGTGTTCTCTGGCGCTTGGAAAAAACTATACCCCCTTATTTAAAGGAACCAACATGGTTTTGGCTGCGGAAGGCGCCAATAGTGACCTCCCTCTATAGGTTTCTGCATGCTATTTCTATTAGGCGGCAAATATGCTGGGCAGTTGTTTCGCTGCTCGTGAAGCCGTCAGCCTTAGGCTTTTCAGGATTGGTAAGCATAGCAGATATAAGTAAGGTTTGTATTACAGAGCGGTCACAGAGATGAGCGTGATGGCTGAACGAACAGCGTTATCCTTAGTTACATGCACAAGTTGCGGCAAACCCATCCAGCCGGGAACGGAAGCAACAAAATTCCTTTGCCCCAACTGTGGAGAAATACAGATAAAACGTTGCGGAAAATGCCGAAAGTTCGGTCGCACGTATAAGTGTCCAAAGTGCGGTTTTACAGGTCCGTAAGAGGCGATTGATGATGGGTAGCATAAAGGTTGTTTTCAAGGTTTTTCCAGAAGACATTGTTGAGAGTTTTGATGACTTGAAAAAGAAGGTGGAAAGCTGTCTTCCCGAGTTTTCTGCTGTTGAAGGCTACGGGGAGGAACCAATAGCTTTCGGGTTAAAAGCCCTCCTAGTTCAGGTGACTTTTCCAGAGGACAAAACAGGCATTGTTGACGAATTCGAAACTGCGCTTGGAAAAATAGAGGGCATCAGCCAAGTTCAAACGATAATGGTACGAAGAACAAGCAGGTAAAACACCATTCAGTTACCGCAGCAGAGTTTTCCAGACCACGCTCAGACACTGGTGCTCTGCAATCGCCTTCGTCTACGCACAAAAACAACTCCAACAGTTAACAATGCACCAATAATGATTGCTACGGCGATCCATGTCCACAACTCAGTTCCTAAAAACGTGGCTTCACCTGAATCTGCTGCTAGACTAATTCGCACTTGGTGTGTGCTGTGTACGTAGTTGAAGCTGAGCAGCCATGAATCCTCGTTGGAAATAATCGTAACGTTGAGTTCGTTTCCGTCCAGGTACGCCTTGACGTTTTCTGCGCTTGAGACCAAGCTTTTCGCTATGGTGATTTCCACGTAGCCCGCGGTTCCTGATGGACCAGTAACGGCGAAGCTTAACTCCGAGTTGGTGCTGTTAAAGAACAGTTCTGTAAGGGTGCTGTTTGACTTAAACAGGAAAAAGCTCTGGTCATTGTAAGGCAGAAAACTCAGCGTCGTATTCGCGCTGGCACCGAGGTACTCATCGTTCCCAGTCCATTCCGCTTTAAGCGTGAACGTGCCAGGCGCACTGTTGACCCATTGAAAACTGTATGCGCCAGTGGAGTCTGTGGTGTCTGAGCCTATCGGAACCCACGAACCGCCGCCTGCAGCAGCGTACGATAAAGTCACTGATTTGTCCTGCAGGGGCGTTCCGTTTGCATCTGTGAGTATTCCGTTTACGTTGACTGCTGAGCCTGCGACAGCGGATGGCGCATCAACCGCGATGGATAGCTGAGTTGACGTGGGTATCGCTGGTGCTTCAGGGTTCGGCGCAGTCAAGAAGGGAACAAAAGTCACTTTGCCTAAATTAAAATCATCCTCGAAATCATGGATTGATTGACTGATTGCTTGGGTGTCAGTTGTTCCCCACCAATTATAAGCTGCATTATAATCCGTTGATGCACTACAGTAAATGGAATAGACGGAGATATTCTCAAAGTTATTATATTTGATGGTCAAGTTCGCAGACATCTCTTTTTCAATTAAGACGCCAGTTGAACTGCCAACTACTGTATTGTTCTGAATGATTATGTTTGATTGATTTCCTGTTGATTCACTTTCTGTGGCTTCTGTGACTTTTATTCCTGTCGAAGCGCCAGACATCACAATAAAATTATTCTCAATAATTGCTGTTCCACTGGCAATTATGCCACCCCAAGTTCCATAAACGGTATTACCTCTAACGACGGACACACTGGTTTGCTCCAAAGGATGTTTAGCTCCTAAAGCAATCGCCCAACTTCCTCCTCCCTCTACCGTGTTGCCAATGATGGATGGCGACCCGGCGAGAACCTCGATTTCTCCAATCACATTGTTGTTAATGATTGTGGGTTCGCCTGAAAACATAACAATCTCAAGTTGAGAATTATCCGTTACCAATGGGTTACCTGCAATTATTAACCGAAGCCCTGTGGTGCTTGCTATTTTTGGGGCGCTTATGGCTTCAATCTGTGTTGAGTCAAAGACTGCGTCTTCAATTACCGATCCTGAACTAGTTCGGTCAAAGGTTATTCCTGCTGGGCCAGAAGGCGTAATCGTGTCTTGAAGATTGATGGCGCTGCCGCCGTTTATGTGAATGGGGTCTGAGCTTGAGCCAATAGCGGTTAAGGTGCCGTTCACGTGTATGTAGTAATCATTCAGGTTTACGGTAACTCCTGGCTCGATTGTTAATGTCACGCCATTGTTTACAAGCACCGGGCCTGTAAGGCTGTATGGGCTGTTTGCCTTCGTCCACGTAGTATCTGAAGAGATTATACCAATGACATCTGTAGCAGCTTTCACCGTGCTGAAACGTGTGGTGCCTGCTAACGCGAGTCCACTGATCATAATGATTAAAAGCGTGCTTGAGAGCAACTTCTTGTTCACAGTGCAACACCCTAATAGAATACTCCATGGTTTCCATTAAAAGGGTTTTTGTAAAGATTTCTTGACTCAAACTTTCTTGACAAACCAGCATACTTGGAGCCTAACAGCCAATCTATGCAGAAAACAGCTGATGGGTATGGGTCTCCGCAGAGCAACCAGTCGAAATCTCGTCACACACTAAACATCATGAGTCTTTTTGCGTACGCTTTAAAGTTTATATAGGAATAAGCCTCTGTTTCACCACGCTCAAAGTGACGTTAGGAGGATTCTAGTTGAGTGAAATTCAATTACGCGTTGGAGATGCACGCCAACGAGATGTTGGACGAGGCATCGCCCGCATAGACCAGCGAACCATGCAGAAACTAGGCATAAGCGCTGGCGACGTTATAGAAATAGTTAACAAGCGAACAACTAGCGCCATAGCTTGGCCAGCCTACAGTGAAGACCAGAACCGCGACATAATCCGCATCGACGGGTTCACACGCAAAAACAGCGGCGTAGCCATAAACGAGTACGTCGTGGTGAGACCGGCAAAAGTCAAAACTGCAATAGGTATTACACTTGCGCCAGTCGATATGCGGCTAAACGTTGACGAGGATTTCACGAATTTTGTTAAGAATCGTCTCATGGAGCGAACACTTGTTGAAGGCGACACGACTTTGGTTATGATGCTGGGGCACGCCATACCATTCACGGTCTCGAAGACGCGACCTCATGGAATAGTGAAAGTCACAGCAGAAACGAGACTCACAATTCTAAACGAGCCAGCACCAGAAGCAAAGGGACTGCCCAGAACAACGTACGAAGACATCGGCGGCTTGCACGAGGAGATTCAGCGCGTCAGAGAAATGGTGGAACTTCCCTTGAGGCATCCTGAGCTCTTCCAAAGGCTCGGAATAGAACCGCCGAAAGGCGTTTTGCTTCATGGTCCACCTGGATGCGGCAAAACCCTCTTAGCTAGAGCAGTTGCTAACGAGTCAGAGGCAAACTTTTACTCAATAAACGGTCCTGAAATCATGAGTAAATTTTACGGCGAGTCCGAAGCAAGGCTGCGGGAGATCTTCCAGCAGGCCCAGCAGAACTCTCCAAGCATAATATTCATTGATGAACTGGATGCGATAGCGCCTAAGCGGGAAGAAGTCACAGGCGAGGTTGAAAGACGCGTTGTCGCACAGCTTCTTGCGTTAATGGACGGTTTGTCTGGACGAGGAAACGTAATAGTGATAGGCGCCACCAACAGGCCAGGTGCTCTTGACCCTGCACTTAGAAGACCAGGCAGGTTTGACAGGGAAATTGAGATAGGCGTTCCAGACAAGCAGGGACGACACGAAGTGTTGCAAATTCACACCAGAGGCATGCCTTTAGCTGAGGATGTTGACCTTAAGAAGCTCTCGGAGATGACGCATGGCTACACAGGCGCTGACTTGTCAGCGTTAGGCAGAGAAACAGCCATGAAAGCTCTCCGCAGATACTTGCCCCAAATAAACCTTGAAGAGGAACGCATACCGCCAGCAGTGCTTGAAAAAATGGATGTCAGAATGGATGACTTTGTTAATGCATATAAGGAAGTCACGCCGACAGCCATGCGTGAAGTGTACATTGAAGTGTCCACTGTCCACTGGGACGACATCGGCGGACTAGACGGAGTCAAACAGCACCTGAAGGAAGCCGTTGAATGGCCGCTGAAAAACCCAGAAATCTTCAGCAGGCTCGGAATAAAACCGCCAAAAGGCATACTTCTCTACGGTCCACCTGGATGCGGCAAAACCCTCTTAGCCAGAGCAGTGGCAACTGAGAGCGAAGCTAATTTCATATCGATTAAGGGACCAGAGGTCTTTTCCAAGTGGGTCGGAGAATCTGAAAAGGCCATAAGAGAGGTCTTCAGAAAAGCTCGCATGGCAGCGCCTGCAGTGATATTTCTAGACGAGATGGATTCACTTGCGCCACGGCGCGGTTTAGGTTTCTCCGACAGCGGCGTCTCAGAGCGGGTCATAAGCCAACTTCTCACAGAAATGGATGGACTTGTGACTATGCAAGACATCGTTGTTATTGCTGCCACCAACAGACCAGACATGGTAGACCAAGCAGTGCTGAGACCTGGAAGGTTTGACAGACTGATTTACGTGCCGGAACCAGACGAAAAAAGCAGGCTTCAAATATTCAAAATCTACACGAAGGGCATGCCTTTAGCAAAAGACGTGGACTTGGACCAGCTTGCCTTAATGACCAAGTATTATTCAGGTGCAGACATTGAATCCCTCTGCAGAGAAGCCGCTATGCATGCGCTGAGAAATGATGTCAAAGCCGTAGAGGTTACAATGAAAGATTTCCAGGAAGCCATCAAAGAAGTAGGACCATCCGTAACGCCTGACATGGAAAAATGGTACAAGAGCTTCATGCAGCATGTTCGACAGGTACAGAAACC
>CAZUHG010000070.1:0-6800 GCA_964620515.1 uncultured Candidatus Bathyarchaeia archaeon | reverse complement strand
ACCCATATAGAGCAGCTCTGCAGGCTACCGCCTGAACCGTTCGGCCACCCCAGCACCGTGACTCTAGGTGGAGACTGGAATAAAAATATTTTTGGCTTCCAATCCATAAAAAGCAGCGTCAGGCAGCGAAAGGCTGCAGCTTCTTGTTTAGCGATTGCGGTTTGGACGTGAAAAGCGCCAATAGTTGCCTCCCTCTATAGGTTTCTGCAATCAATTTCTATTAGGTGGCAAATAGGCTGGAGTAACTTTTGTACTGCGCTATGGCATGCCAGTTTATGGTTTATGTTTAGTTTTTTGAGGATTTCTCTATACGCTTTCAATGCTGCTTCTTCTTTTTGGACGGGTTATTTCGTAATTATTGTAGTGGCTGGTTTCTGGATTTTGAACGGATTTTCAGTAGAGGTTGTTTTTTGGAGGGAAAAATGAATGAGGGTTTCTTTACGTGTTTGTTTTTTAGACACTTGTCTATTTTTGAATGATATAGGCGTTTATATGGATAGTTTTAAATACTTGTTCCTGATAAATGCACAGAAAAAGACATTCATTCAATACATCTGTTGAAGAGGAAGTTAAATGGCTTCGGGAGACATCTCATGGATAATGACCGCAACCGCACTAGTAATGCTAATGACCCCCGCACTAGGCTTCTTTTATGGAGGGTTAGTGCGAAAGAAAAACCTTGTATCCACAATAGTTCAATGCCTCATCATATTCGCAGTCGTAAGCATAATCTGGGCCATCATAGGCTACAGCCTTGTATTTGGACCAAGCGCACACGGAATAATAGGCGACTTGTCCCTGGTTGGCTTGAACAACATAGGAGTACACAGCGTCAACCAAGTGCTCGCACCAGACATTCCTGAACTGCTGTTTTTCGCGTTTCAACTGAAATTCGCAGCCATCACACCCGCGTTAATCATAGGCGCATGCGCAGAAAGAATAAAGTTCCGCTCACTCTTAATCTTCATAGTTCTCTGGTCTACGCTCATCTACGCGCCCATCGCTCACTGGGTATGGAACCCTGATGGATGGCTCCGCTCTTTAGGGGCAATTGACTTTGCAGGCGGCATCGTCGTCCACGTGTCAGCAGGATTATCTGCTCTCGCAGCAGCCCTTGTAATCGGCAGAAGAAAAGACTGTGGAATTCCATGGAAGGAGCACATGAAAGCCGCCAAGAAAGAAGGCGCCAACGAGTTCAAGCCAACAAACATACCCTATGTAATACTTGGTGCAGGTCTGCTATGGTTCGGATGGTTCGGTTTTAACGGGGGAAGCGCTCTTGCAGCAAATGACTTCGCCGTTTTGGCACTTGTCACCACAAACTTAGCCGCGGCTGCCGCTGCTGTAAGCTGGATGATCATGGACTGGGTGACAAAAGGTAAACCGTCAGCTGTCGGCATATCAGTCGGCGCAGTCGTTGGATTGGTCGCCATAACACCTGCTGCAGGCTACGTTAACGTAACTTCAGCATTAATCATAGGCTTAGCCGCAGGAGTAATCTCGAACTTGGTGGCTAGCTGGCGCGCAGGCAGGTCACGAGTAGACGATACTTTAGATGTCTTTGCATGTCACGGTGTCGGCGGAATTTGGGGTTCAATAGCAACGGGCTTATTCGCTTCGGCGGCTATTAACGGCGTAAACGGTTTACTCTTCGGAAACGCAGGGCAACTGGGCGCTCAGTTGTTGGCAGTTGCAGTAGTAGCGCTTTTCGCGTTCTTTGGCTCGTACTTGCTATTGCGGCTGGTCAACGTTTTCTCGCCCCTCAGAGTGAGCTCTCAAGCAGAAGATGCAGGTCTGGACCTCAGTGAGCACGGAGAAGAAGCATACCAACTAGACTAAGCATTTTGCCTCTCCTTCTTTTTTTAGCACCCAATCTTTGACGGGTGATAAACTGTTTATACGAAAAATTACTGCGTTATGTTTAGTTTCTTGAGAATCACCCGGTACGCCTTCAAAGCTGCTTTTTCGTTCTGGACGTTTTTTATGAGCATGCGCCCGCCGTTGAACAGGCTAACCTCCATTTTCTCATAGTCGAATATTATGGCGAGATGCGATTTCACGCGAACCTTAAACCGCTGCCGCACTGCCTCATAAACCTCGTTAAGGTTCAGCTTTAACGGTTTTTCAGGGTTAATGTTAGCTGTGTCTCGACCGCAAAGCCAAACCAGCCTCTCTCGCCGTTCCAACGGAGCCAGAGTGCCTCGGCAAGCGGGGCAGTTTGCGGCTTTTGAGGTGTCAACTGTGGTGAAGTACATGTCGTTGAAGTCGCAAACCATAAGCTTGCCCTTCAACGGCGAACCCATGCCCGCTAAAACTTTTATGGCTTCCATGGCTTGCATCGCCCCGATTATGCCAGGCGTAGCGCCCATAACGCCGCGAGTATCACATGTAAGCAAATCAGCGTCTGACAGGTTCGGCAGCAAGCATTCTAAACAGCCAGTTTCAGGAGGCGCAAAAACCGAGAGGTTTCCCTCTATGCCGATGGCTGCGCCGAAAACATATGGAACACCCAGCTTGATGCATGCGCGGTTCAGTAAATAGCGAGTGAACATGTTGTCCAAGCCGTCAACAACAAGGTCTACGCCCGCCAAAAGCTTCTCAACGTTGCCTGCGTTCACGTTCTCTGAGACGGGTTCAGCCTTCAAAAGCGGATTAAACTTCTCCAGCCGTTTTGCGGCAACTTCAGCCTTCGGATAATGCAAATCATCTAGGCTGTAGAGGATTTGGCGGTGCAGATTCGGAGTTTCCACCGTGTCCTGATCTATCAAACGCAGGTGCCCAACGCCTGCCAAAGCCAGATACAGCGAAGAAACTGTGCCTAGTCCGCCTACGCCGACCACGGCAACTTTTGATTTTGCCAGTTTCCGCTGCCCTTTAACGCCTAACTCGTTGAGGATTACTTGGCGACTGTAGAATTCCTGAGCAAACGCTTTCTTGTCCGCCGCATCCATCTCTGTTCGCTCCGCTTCTATTGTTTTAGAATACTGTTAAATCATTTGCGATAGGAGAAGCAACCCTGCAGACATAGGTAAGCATAAGCGGGCTTAGTCAAGAAATTTTGAGTCAAGAAACCTTTACAAGAACGCTTTTACATCAGAAACAACTCAACATTAAACAGAGCATAAGAGGTCTGACGCTCATGAAAAGAAAAACGATAGCACTCAGTATAATATTCTTAATCACGCTATTGCTGGTTGTATCTGTTCCTTCTGTGAAAGCTGATTCTGAAGTTCCACAACCTCAATGGAGTATAATATTCCCGAGGTCGGTAAACTACAGTGTCAACGGCTATTCTGTTAATGCGGGGGTAGACGAAGGGCTTTCCGTGGTCCAGACCACTGACGGAGGCTTCGCGATTGCAGCAGACATCAACGACCACCATTACGAACCTCACACTGGTGGCGTGGATAACCACACAACTTGGGTTATAAAAACTGATTCTTTGGGCAATATAGTATGGAAAAAAGGATATTTACTCTCTTACCCTCGTGCAATATTTCAGACTAAGGACGGAGGCTTCGCTGTAAGTGGCAACAGATATATTTTAAAACTCGATGCTGAAGGGAACGAACAATGGAGCAAGAACTTCAACTCCTACTTCTTTACCGCTATTCAAGCAAGCGATGGCAGTTATGTCTTGGCGGGTATTACAGACACTTCTGTAGATTATGGTATTGCTAACATAATCAAAATTGACGCTGACGGCAACTTGTTATGGAACAAGACGTACAGCGCGTCTTCAGACTATAGCTACTCAAGGGCATTATCCATAGTTGAGACTGAGCAAGGTGATTACGCAATCGCTGGTGAACAAGGGAGCGCTTGGTTTGGTATAGTTGATTCGCAGGGCAACTTGAAAACAAGTCAGAAGTTCCCTGAACTTGAAGGTACTTTCACTTCAATTGCTAGAGCCGACGACGGAGGATTTGTGCTTGTTGGAGGCAACCAAATTGGAGGCATCTATATGCCTAGTAAAGGGATTATCGCCAAAGTCGACTCGCAGGGAGAAATGCTGTGGAACCACACTTACAACAACCCACCCAACGTGGGCTTTTGGTTTTTGTCAGTCACCCAAACTGGAAATGACGGATACATCGTAGCAGGATACAGTTCAGCCCTATTCAAAACTGACGCCCTTGGCGAACTGCAGTGGTATTTTTCAAGCTCCAACGATGTCTCTGACGTTTTAGGAACAACTAATTCGGTGACTACAACCGAAGACGGAGGCTTCGCCGTCGTCGGCAGCAAACAGGATAGCGTTTGGCTTGCCAAGTTCGCTCCAGAACCAAACGCCTCGCCTAATGGTTCAACTCCATTTCCAACAACATGGGTTGTTGCTATCCTAATAGCAATAGTAATAGTTGTTATTGTGGGTTTAGGTCTGTTAATCTACTTCATAAAGAGAAAATGACATAAAGTTCTGGTCTTTGCCGCTTGTAGCTTCTCTCAGCGCCTATTTATAGTTCCTTTAAATAAGGGGGTTATAGTCTGTTCCAAGCGCTAGACTTCAACGCTCCACATAACCCTGACAGCATATCTCAGAACCCTAGCCACCCAAGCAACTTGCCTCATTCAGCCTCATATCTGCCTTTTTTGGCGAACTGTTTCTCAAAGATTTCCCGCACTTTCTTAATCGTGTCTGCATCTTCTGGGTTCTTGTCGTCTCTTACGCGTGTTATGCGTGCAAACCGCAGCGCCATCTCGCTTTTGTATTTTGGGCTTTCCTGAATCTCGTTATAGGCAACTTCAACCACTATCCTCGGAAGAACCACCACGCGATTGCGCTCTTCCCGCACCGCCAACTCTTTAAGCCTCCTAGTCATCTCAACCATTTCCGCGTCCGTCAAACCCTTAAACGTTTTACCCACATCCAGAAAACCGCCAGCAACAGCATCCCGCGCAGCCAAATAATAATCCGAAAGCCAACCATGCCTCCTTCCATAACCGTACTCAGCCGCAGTGATAACCAAATCCAAAGTTTCCAACACAGGCTTCACCTTGAACCAGCGTTTCCCACGGGTTCCAGGCGTGTAAGCGCCATCCAGCTTCTTCGCCATCAACCCCTCATGCCCAGCATCCATAGCTTCCCTCAGAAACGCCTCTGCAACGCGCTGTTTGCCAGTGACAACCTGCTTAGCCAAAGGAAGTCCCCCAGCAGTTTCAGCAAGAACCTGCCTGCGCTGCACATACGGAAGCGCAACTAAGCTTTCGCCTTCAAGAAAGAGAATGTCAAACAAGTAAAGCCTCACAGGAATCTTCTCAGCTGCACTCTGCACCTCGTGAACCCGCTTGAACCGCCGCATCAAATGCTGAAACGGAATCGGCTGCCCACTATCGTTTACAGCTACAACTTCACCCTCAACTATCGCTTCGCCTGCTTTAATGTTGGCTTTTACGGCTTCAACCACTTCAGGCAAACTCCGCGTAACATCCGAAAGCCTCCTGCTGAAAACCCGCACATCACCGCCACTTTTGTGGATTTGAACCCTAGCACCATCATACTTGTACTCAAACGCTGTCCTGCCACCATGCTCCGCCAACGCCTCAGCAACATCGCTCGCCACCTGAGCCAACATCAGCTTCACAGGCCTAAAAACCTGAAAATCCACCTGCAGCAAACGCTCTTTACCCTCCACCTTAGCTAAAGCAGCTACTTCACCAACGTCACCCAAAGCCATGCTCGCCTTCTGCACCGTCGCCAACGGAACACCAAAAGCCTCAGCCACAGCCTGCTCCATCAAACCCTCATGCAAACCCGTCCGCATCTCACCCACAAAAATCTTCACCAAACACTTAGCCTCCACAGGCGAAGCTTGACTCAAAAGCGCCGTTATCAAACGTTCCTTCTTCTCTCTTGAACCCGAACCCTCAGCCCCAGCTAAAGACTCAAACAAACGCCTAACCTCAGTTATCGTCAAAGTTTTCTCCACCAGCAACGCCTGCTTTTTCACGTTGACTTTTTCAAAAACCGTCTTCACAGCCGCACCCACATCACCACTGCCCGCGAAAGCTTCGCGAAAAACGCCCCAGTCAACCCCTGCCACCCGCTGCAAAATGCCGCTGAGAGTTGCCCAGCTCACGTCTAAGGTTTTCTGGCTCCACTTCGGGAAAGCCCTCCCAAGAATCATGGCTACTGCAGGCTCCACTTCCTCCGCATCTAAGCTCTTCAAGAAGTCGGCAGCCAAGCTGATTATTTCCAGTCGTTTTTTTGTGGCTTCTACTTTTTCGAGGAGTTCCGCCAGAGACTTGAAAAGCGCAGGCATAACTGTAACCTTAAAACCCTGCTACTGAAAATGTGTTTCAACTCTTATTAATTGATTCTCACCAGGAAAAAGAGCTAAGCCACTGAAGCTGGACAAAAAAGGTGGTTTGTTCTGGAAGCGCTGCTTAGAAGCTGCTTTCAAGTTTTGCTTTGACTTCTTTGATTTTCTTCGCCAACTCCTCAACTTCCTTAGTGTGCCCTAAGGCGTTATGGCAGTCTTTCGCGTAATCCAAAGCACTGACGCCGAAACGATCGTAACCCTTATCAAAAGAAAGCTCAGCTGACTGCGTGAACTGCTCAACTGCCTTTTCGTACTCTTTCAGGGCAAAGCTGCATTCACCAGCCTTGTAAAGCATGGTTGTGGAGTCAAAATAATTCTGCTTTTTCCGGTAAAGCTCAGCCGTTCGCAGAAAAAGCTCCCTAGCATCCTCAAGCTTTCCAGCGTCCATGAGGCTGTTTGCTTCTTTATGCATCTTAACTGCGTCTTCTTTTTCACTCATAACCGTCAACTCTCAACTTGCTATATCAAGCAGTGCAC
>CAZUHG010000069.1:0-6974 GCA_964620515.1 uncultured Candidatus Bathyarchaeia archaeon | reverse complement strand
GAGGATAAGAGCTGAAAGCATCTAAGCTCGAAGCCTCTCCTGAAAAGAGGCAGCCTTCCCGTTTTACGGGACGAGGGCTCCCATAAAAGATGGGTTTGATGGAACTGGGGTGTAAGCTGGAAGACTTCGGTCGACCAGCTCAGCCTGCGGTTCCCAATCGCCTAAGGTGTCGGGCTAGGTGGTGTCTGAGCGATATTTGTGTGAAATCTTGCGAGTGTGTGGTTGTTGCCTGTGCATGGTATTCTATGTTATGGTTCTGTGTTTTTGAGAAGTAGTTTTGTGGGTTTGGGGTTTTTGGATGTGTTGTGGTGCGGTCGCCGAGATTTGAACCCGGGTCGTCAGCGTGGCAGGCTGATGTCCTAGACCAAACTAGACTACGACCGCTTTGAAGATAGACTACGTATTCTTCGCGTTCATCTCTTAAAAAGTGTTATGTTTCGGTGTGGAATACTTGCATTGTTTCTTGTATGAATCTGTAGTTTTCTATGTGGAATAGGTGGGTTTTGCAGTTGCAGTCTGAGCTGCCGAAGTTGTTTATTGGTTTGCTTGTTTTTCTGATGGTTTTGGCGAGGTTGCATTCTTCGGTTTTGTTGGCTTGTTTGTAGAGTACTTTTATGATTTTTGCTGCGTTGTTATTGAGTAAGTAGTCTATGTGCCAGAACAGGCGCTTTTCTTTTTTTAAGTGGCGTTTTATTCGTTGTTCCATGTTGGTTTGTGCGGAGCCAACGTAAGCGTATAATCCCTTTTGGAATGTTAACTTGCCCAAAGCGCCGACAATTACTTCTGTGTCCTTGTCTACTTGGATGATTAATGCGTAGATGCCTTTCAACGTGTTCACCTGATTTGCTTTTTCCAGTTTAGCAACTCTATTGCTCTAGAGCGGTACCCCCCTCCCTTTTAAATAGGCTGTGCGGGTAGACCCCCTATAGGTTTCTGCATGCTATTTCTATTAGGATCCAAATAGGCTGGTTAGTCAAGGAATCTTGACTCGTGAAAACGCCTGTTTAGTCAAGAAACCTTGACAAAAACGCTTAAACCCCACAAACACCCAGTAATAACTAGGAGAGTTGCATATGAAAAAACAAGCACTCACAACAGCTTCCATCGCCGCACTCCTAATCACAGCGATAGCTGGCGCCTTTTTTGTTGATTCAGCAGTAACTGCTTCTGAAGGTCAAACGGAGAACACTTGGATAACGATGACTTCTATGCCTGAAGCGGGAGGTTATGCGGCTGCGGTGGTGAACGGTAAAATACACGTTTTCGGAAATTCATTCAATTACGAGTATGATCCAGCGACGGACTCGTGGGCACTGAAGACACCTATGCCTAAAGACGGAAGTGGCTTTGCGGTGACGGCTTGTGAAGGCAAAATATACTTGATGGGTGGAGAGTTAAACGAAGTGTATGATCCAGTAACAGATACTTGGGCCACAAAAAAGCCGATGCCCACACCTAGAGACCAAATGGAGGCAAATGTAGTTAACGGAAAAATCTATGTTGTGGGGGGAAGAACGGGAGGACCTTACAGCGAAGTTAATGTTACTGAGGTTTATGATCCTGTTACGGACTCGTGGACCACCAAAGCGTCAATACCCTATTCGACTGTTAGGTACGCATCTGCGGTGGTTGGTAACAAGATATACGTGATTGGCGGAGATGATAACTTTGGTTGGAACCTTAACCAAATATATGACACGGAAACTGACACATGGACTTTTGGAGCACCCATCCCTGTAGCCACTCGAGGCGCGTCTGCAGGGGCTACAACTGGAGTATTGGCGCCAAAGAGAATCCATGTTATGGGTAACGATGAGGGTTTCTTCGATCCTTCAAGCCAACATTACATTTATGATCCTCAAACTGATACTTGGCGTGCTGGCGCTTCGTTGCCGATCGCCTGTATTGACCCAGCAATAGCCATTGTGAACGATTCAGTGTACGTTATAGGTGGTTGGACAGGCACCGAGCTTGGTTGGCCTGATGCGACGGCGGCGGTTGAGCGGTACACCCCGTTTCTTTTTGGAAACGAACCAGCTGTTTCCGTGCTTTCACCGCGCAATCAAACTTACGCTTCCAGTGATGTTCCTTTAACATTCACCGTCGGTGAACCAGCAGTGTCGTTAAGCTACAGTTTGGACGGGGGAGACGTAACGGTTATTGGAAACGCTACGCTAGCCAGCTTGTCCACTGGAGTGCACACCGTGAGGATTTACGCTTGGGGCAAGGCGGGAAACGTGGGAGCATCAGAAACAGTCACATTCACTGTAGAGCCTTTCCCAACAGCATTAGCTGCAATCGTTTCTGGAGCATCTACAGCTGCCGTTATTGCATGTATAATACTCTACTTTAGGAAACGCAAATAGCGCCAATCAGCCGAGTGACTGGTGTTTGTTGAAAACAATTTTCAGTGAACCAGCGGGGATTTGAACTCCCATAGAAATAGAGGTCGCACGCAACACCTTTTTTCCGATTGCAGTAACTGCGCAGCTTGTAGAAGTCAATGGCTTCAGCAGTAAGGAAGCGCTCAGCGAAAAAGTACCAAGCAATAACATCAGAAAAGCACATGTCAACAGTCTTGTCAATAAATCTTGACTAAGGATTAGTCAAGAAATTTTTACAAAAAAACTTTTATTGCGATCATTATAACTTTCAGTACCAAATAACTGAGTTAACTCAAACTATGACTGAAGGTTGTGATGCCTGCAAAAGACATAAGCCGAAGCTGACTGCTGCGGAGGCGTGTCACCGCCTAGTCCCAAGCGAGAGACCGAAAGAGAACAAGCGGAAATTTTTCCGCAACAAACGGAGGTAAAAAGAAAATGACAAAAAAAGCAGCTAAACAAAAGTTGCTAATCACAGCGTTTTTCCTATCGATACTGATGATTTTAAACGCTTACTCAACTTTTGCGCCTGACGTGCATGCTGCAGAGTTAACCTTTCAAGAAAAAGGATTAACAGTCTTGAGCGACGTAGCAGGTTTCAACATGACAGAATATGTAGCTATTCCACGTGCTGAGCTGAACGCCGAGTATCTGGGACTCCCTCAAAAAGAAACCGATTTCAGACTAACCTCGAACCAAAGCGTGCTAAGAGCAAGATGCTCCTTCGTCAACAACAGACTACACCAAATATACATCAGCGACTACAGCGGCGCGCCTTCTCTAAACCAACCAACAAAGAACTCCGTTGACACGGCAAAGAACTTCTTAGAACGATACAGTAGCTACGCGGCGAATCCATTTTATGGTGAGATAGGTTCTATGTTGAACACAAGCGACGTTGGCAAGAACCTAACTAGAACCATGGGAAACGTGGAACTTGTGGTATCCGTGTTTAACGGAGCAAAAGTAGACTATACTTGGACGTATAAGTCTGATCAAGGCGTTACTGCACCAAGCAAGAACGTAGTCTTAAGCTACGACAAGGGACTCTTGAAAAGTTTCATAGACAATTGGCATCTCTACACGGTAGCTGGTGAACCAAAGTTGTCAAGTGAAGAAGCCGTGGCAATCGCGTTGAATGCCGCTAAGAGTTTCTCGTACGACGTAACTACTGATAATGGTACTACTGTAGTGTCAGGCTTTGAAATTGCATCAATTGGCGAAACATCGTTATGTTACCTTAACTACTTGGACGAGAGTTCTGCTCGTGACAGCGACCCATTTACATTGTATCCTTCATGGTATGTTCCATTAGGCTTTGACGGTTCTTATCCTGGCGGTGTAACTGGTGTAAGGTTGAGAATCTGGGCTGATACCGGTGAAATAAGCACGATGGCCCCGATGGTGACCGGCGGTTATCCGCTACCCTGCGAGAAACCAGTTCTCAACGAGTTAAATCAAGAGCCAAGCATAACGTTGTCGGTTCCGGTAGTTATTGCAGTGGTATTTGGTGCGCTTGGCATCTCTTTTAGCGTCAGAATAACGCGTTTTTCGCGCCTTAAAAGCAAGTTTACCTCTTCGAGATTTTGCGCATTGTTGCTATGTTTCTTGATTTTGGCTAGCATAATCATAGAGATAGTGCCAAAAGTCAGAGCTGACATTCCTGAAGCTGGAGGAAAATCAATGATTTATGCGTCGTTTTGCAACCAGACTGTTTCAGAAGAAAATGCAGCTTGGGAGGTATGTAACGACATAGAAAATCGTTTCACCGCTGCTGGTTACACTACGACAAATTTCTGCAACGCAGGTACAACAAAGTATAATGTACTAAGCTACGCTCAAAATATGGAGGAAAGTTATCATCGTGTAGCGCTGTTTCATTTTGGACACATGAACGGTACCACTGCATACTTAGATACAAATGGAATAGCAATCAATAGTTCTGAGATTGATGATGAGACAACTATGGGCAAGCACTTCTTTGTTATGCTATGGACCTGTAGACAAGCGGATAACGGCCCAAGTTCTGGGATGCCATTTGCTTGGACTCAGAGAACTGATATGAGTAGCGATGGCTATAATGATCCTGATGGCGGACTTCACTGTTTCATTAGTTTTCAGGGCGCTTCTCCAGCCATAAGCAATCAAAGTTTTAATGAATCCGCAGTACTATGCAAAAACTTCATCAAGAAATTTTATGAGTATGCGTTGGATTATGATTATTCAGTAAACGATGCTTTAAACAGCGCTTCGCAATACTACTTTTCGGAATCCTTCAATAACTGCCCACTATACGAACAGGACGGATATTTCACATGGTGGCCTCATGATAACTGGCCAAAACAAAATTCATCTGGTTGGTATCCCGGTCGGATGCGCATCTTTGGCAATGGGGACATTCACTTGAATCAGTATGAGTTCACAGTTCTAGCACGGGATCAGTATAGCAATTATTTCTCAAACAAGGACGTTTACATCGATTTGATGTCCAACATCGCTAACACCGGAGCCGTAATGAAGGTAAATGGTGGAGACCACAGTGTTTTCGTGAATGATTTCTGGGAGGCAGGATACACAGGATACAGGTACACTTACCAATACTTCACGTACGACCAGACAACAGTGTACCCAAACCCGACGGAGTGGCAGTTCTCTTCTGACTGGACCATTACAGCACACTTCAACAAGGAATACAGGCCAGGCGACGCTAACGGCGACGGCTACCTAAACATAGGTGACGTGTATTTCTTTTTAGCCGCTGGTACAGGCACACGCGGAGAGGACCCTTACAACTATGACTCTCGATGCGACTTCAACAATGACGGCTACGTAAACTACGGCGATTACCTGTATCTTATGGCAGCAGGTTCTGGAACGCCGCGCAGGGTAACTGTAAACGCTTACGACGTGGAAGGTACACCGATGGCGGCAAACGTTTACGTCAACAGCTACTACGTTGATGAAACAGGCAACAGTTTTGTTGTGCCAGCAGGCTCGCACTCGATTGGCGTAAGCGTTCCAGCAGGCCACGTTTTTGTTAACTTCACCTGGGCTGGAGGCTACAGCACCAACAACCCAGCATCAATAGGCATCAGTTCCGACATAACTATTAACGCGTACTTCGATGACGCCCATTACTGGCTGACGGTTAACGCTTGCGGCAACTATCACCCGTATCTTCCAGCTTCTGTCTCCATTGATGGTGGAGCGTGGACGGGGGTGGCGGGCGACAGCTTCTGGGTTCCGGAAGGCTACCACTCCGTAGAAGTGCCGCAGTACGGCTACTACCAAGGCGTCTACTACCAGTTCTACACGTTCTACGGCTACTCAGGCGAAAACCCACTATACATCCTAGTTGACTACGACAAGGAAGTCACAGCATTCTACTGGGGCTCATACTAGAAGACCAGACAAACCCCAATTTCCCCCTATTTTTTCTCAGCCTATGCAGCGACTAAGAGACAGAAAAAGTTACAGAGAAGATTGTAAAGGCAAACCAGAAAGACTTATGTTCTCTTCAAGGTTGTGGCTTTTTGTGGCGCCTGTAAAGTATGAAAACGTGTCCTCTGACTTCAACTAACGCTGCGCCAGCCTGCTCGGCAGCTTTGGATGCAATCGCCTTCGCGGTTTCCTGCTGCAACGCGCTTGTCAGAACCCTGACTTTAAGCATCTTATTCTTATCTAACTGCTTCTCAATCTCACTCGAAAGCTGAGCAGTCAAGCCGTCTTTGCCAACCCATAGGGTAGGCTTTTCATCTTTCAGTTTATGCCTGACATGGCGTTTCATTCTGGTAGTTATCTTGCTCAAGTTTAATTTTCTCCTTTTTCTTTCTTAACAGTATACGTGTCTTGCAGCCGCAGTTTAGACACGTGATTGCTACGTGCGGCTCTCTTTTTTGCTTTATGCGCACTCGGCAATTGTCACCTGGCACAAGCAGCATGTTGCAGCTTTTGCAGATCTGGCGCCTATGCCTTGTTGGTAAACGTATCTTTGCGGCCATAGCTATTTTTCTTGCAGTTGCAATGTAGCGGCTAGAGAGTTTGGGATTATCGTGGTAGACGTTTTTAGCCTGCTGAAACAGAAACTGTATTCTCTGTCTGGCTATTTGCTTTGCAGTGGATTTCATTTTGATGTTCTCCTTAGCAGCAGCGTTGTTCGCGTTGCGACTAATCTACAGTTAAGATTCTCGGTTCATAACGCTTTTGTTTACGCCCGCGGTTTCTTTACGTAGGTATTATACATGGGGGCGCACCGCTTATTCAACAGCCACAAGTTCAACCGCGTCGTTATAGTGGCTCTACTAGTCTGGATTGCCAGCGCAGCCGTGAGCTTTTACATGCTAACCAGATTTGACTCACTCGTTCACGGACAGCTTTACAATTACGGCTTACAGTATGACCCAGCTTGGGCTAACACGTACTATTCTTACATGCAATTAATGTACATTGCTCTGGGTGTACCAATAGCACTTAGCTTCGTCTCCATCATGATAGGCTTCAAGAGCATAACCGAAAAAACCCCAGAAATGCCCGAACTAAAGCCGAAACTTGTTCAGCCTCAACCAAAACCAGCACCCCAACTAACGCCAA
>CAZUHG010000068.1:0-7097 GCA_964620515.1 uncultured Candidatus Bathyarchaeia archaeon | reverse complement strand
AAGGATTTGCTGAACAGTTTCTTGGTGAACGAGAAAACGAAGGGCGACAAGCACATTTTAGGGCGTTGCCTGAGGCAGCGGAGGATGCGTAACCATTGACCGACTGGATTAAGCGGGCTTTGACGCGGAAAACCACCGACAAGACCGCGCTTGCGGAAGAAGTGTCGCCAAGCGAACGCCTCGTCCTCGGCGTCAAATTCGCCATCGCCCTCACCTTCAGCCTCACAGCACTGGAAATTGCGCATCTCGCGCTACTACGTACATGGAACAGCGAAGTATTCGCCGCCATAACAGGCTTAGCAGGCACCATAACAGGCATTTTGATTTCACAGAAAACAGGAGAGTGAACGTGTGACTGAAGCTGCGGTTGACTCTATAAATAGAGGGGGTATAAGTCAAAATTCGCAACAGAACCGCAACGCCAAAGAACTCATAGACACCGAATGGAAAATAATCGACAAACTAACACGTCTAGCCGAAAAAACACAAAGCGAAAAAACCAAAGCCTTCTACTACCAAACCCTCGCAAGCCACGTTCGCACACTCAGCATGCTCCTGAAACTACACTCTCAACCCGACAACTCACAAGATTTGGCTAAACTTCTCAGCGAAATCAACATCGAAGCCACCAAAATCGCAAAGAGGCTCAGACAAAAATGCCAACGCTAACCAGCGAAGCGTTAGAGCAAATCAAACAAAACCCCTCTTTCTTCGCAGAAACAGTCCTCCACTTCAAACCCTTCAACTACCAACAAAAACTCCTATCAGACACAAACAAACGCATAATCGCCTGCATGGGAAGACAAACAGGAAAAACCACAACCATAGCCACAAAAGCCATCCACTACGCCTTCACACACCCAAAAACAACCACACTCATAATTTCGCCATCACTCCGCCAAAGCATGATAATGTTCGACAAAATCCTCACCTTCACACACTCAAACCCGCTCCTGCGCAAAAGCATCACACGCAAAACAAGAACCATAATCCAACTCACCAACAACTCAACCATAATCGCTTTACCCTGCAGCGAACACATGCTCAGAGGATACACAGCAAACCTAGCCATCTGCGACGAAGCCAGCTTCATCCCCGAAACCATAATCACCGAAATCCTCTACCCCATGCTCAGCACCACAAACGGCACAGCAATCCTCCTCAGCACACCATGGGACAAAAACCACTTCTTCTACAAAGCCTTCCTAAACCCACAATACAGCACACACAAAATCCCCAGCGCAGAAAACCCACTCATCCCACAAGAATTTCTCAACGAAATGCAGCAAAACATGACCAAAGAAGCCTACACGCGTGAATACAAAGCAGAATTCACCGAAGCCGCAACCAGCTACTTCCAACAAGAACTCATACGCAAATCCATCGAACTCGCACAACACTTAGGTTTAGAACCATACGCAACCATAGAGCAACAAATCCAAAAAGCAGAATACTACGCTGGAATTGACCTCGGCAAACTCCAAGACCACAGCGCATTGGCGATAATCCAAAAAGACAAAGAAACCCTCAAACTAGTCTACCACTACCAATTCCCGCTACAGATACCATACACAGAAGTCATAAACACCCTGCAAAGAGTAAACGAAAAATTCCACCTTCAAAAACTTCTCGCAGACCAAACAGGACTAGGCGAACCAGTCCTAGATGCCATGCACGAACAAGGCATAACATGCGCAGAAGGCGCAAAACTAACCCAAGACACAAAAACCGAACTACTAACACAACTCAAACTAACCATGGAACAAAACCGCTTAGCCATACCATACAACAAACAACTCTGCCAACAAATCAACGACCAACAATACACCTACACAAAAAACGGCAAACTCACCTTCAACCACACACCCAACACACACGACGACCAACTCTGGGCACTTGCATTAGCAGTTTACGCAGCAAAAACAGAAAACACACCCAAACTCTGGGTAGTAGCAAAAACCAGCAAAAACAAATCCAAACTCCACATGCTAAGACAAAAACTACTCTCACATAGAACGCAAGGAGAAAACAGATGACCCGCAGAAAACCAGAACACTTCCACATACACCAACTAAAACGCACCTACAACCGCAACACCAGCACCTTCACCATAAACATAAGCTACGAAACAGCCCCAACAACCCTAACGCAACGCACAAAACAGGTCGCTGAAGCCTTCGGACTCGGCACAGACCAAACACGCAAATTCACACTCTACGACAACGTAAACATCCACATCAAACCAACAGATATTGTTCTAATCACTGGCGACAGCGGAAGCGGCAAAAGCGCACTCCTAAAAGCCATAAAACAAGACTTAGCCAACGAAGCCCAAGACACCAAAGACATCACCATCAATACAGACCAGCATATAATCGAAACAATCGGCGAAAACGCCACAGAAGCCATTGAAACCCTCAGCAAAGTAGGCTTAAACGACGCATTCATCTTCCTCCGTAGCTACCAGCAATTAAGCGATGGACAAAAACACCGCTACCAAATCGCACTATTAACCCAAACACAAAAGCCCTTCTGGATACTAGACGAATTCACAAGCACCCTTGACCGCGACACTGCCAAGATTTTAGCCTTTAACCTTCAAAAACAAGCCCGCAAACAGGGCAAAGCCGTAATCGCCGCAACCACCCACACAGACCTCCTGCGCGATTATGCGCCAAACGTGCACATACACAAACGCTACGGCAAAGAAGTCACCATACGCTACCACCCACACGCAAAAGCCGCAAACTGCTCACTCACACGCCAAATGACCATCCAACAAGGCACGTTTGAGGATTATAAGGCGCTCAGCCAATTCCACTACCGCCAAGCCAACTGTCCACCACCCCGAAAAATCTTCACGCTCAAGCGCAGAGGCGAAACATGCGGCACAATCGTTTACAGTTACCCATCACCCATGTGCTTCGGCAGAAGCAAAGTGTGGAAAGGCAACCTGCAACAGCTGCAACGGGAAATCAGCGCCATCAGCCGCGTTATAATCCACCCAAAATACAGAAGCATCGGCTTAGGCGCAAAACTCGTCAACGAAACCCTTGCGCAAACTGAAACCCCATGCGTGGAAACCGTTGCAGTTATGGCACGGTACAACCCGTTTTTCGAGAAAGCTGGAATGCAGCGAATAGCTGAAAGCACACCAAGTCCACACGTAACAAACGCGTTAAAGCAGCTAGGCAGCTTAGGTTTCGACGTTGCGCTGCTGGCTGGCACACAGTACTGCGAACAAAAGATTTCCGCGGTTGGACGCCGAACAGTTTCCACGGTGCTGGAAACGCTTTCCAAACGAGATGCAAGCGTGCGAAGACGCTTAGCTGGATTGCGCAACGTATACCCGAAACACGAAGAGTTCTTGGCAAAAATCTGCAAGCTGGACTCTGCAGCCTTAGCATTGGCACTTAAACGGCTGAGCTTCATAGCACAAACTAAAGTTTACTTGTTCTGGAGAAAAGAGCAAGCTGGCTGAGAACTCACGCTGCGCTAGTTTGCCTTCTTTTCCTACGCTGATACGCATACTCAATGAAAGCCACAAACAGCGACGAAGAACCCGTGCCTATCAACACCAAAGTTGTCGCGTCGAACATTCCACTTCACCCTCGTTTTAGAGCGCTGTGAGTACAGTCAAACTATATAAAGTATTTTGAGAACCGTTCATAATTCCGATGAAGAAAACAGAAGCACCACAACTTTTACGGCACTGTTATGCTTGGTGCAGTCTATAGCCCCTTATATAAAGAGGCTACAAATCTTTCCGACACAATCACATGACATGCACGTCAACAACTAGTTGAAACCAGTTTGGACCCGTGCTTCTTACAACGCGGACAAAGGGCACCTCAAAACCTACGCCTAAAGCGTCAAGCGCTTCCGCCACTTTTAACTTAACCTTCTCAAGAGGGCTTTCAGCTTTGGCGGTGTGCTCGAAACCGTAGTAGTGTATCCAACCTCCCGACTCTTTAAGCGCGGAAACAGCGCAGGGCAAATATTCAAGAGTTTTCTCGGGCAAAGGCATCAAAACCCGGTCGGCTACGCGCTGCAATTGACTGTTGATGATTTCTTTTGAGTCTCCCCGCAACGGAATTACTTTATCGTAAAACCTGTTAAGCCTAACGTTCTCCTGCATAAACTGGATTGCCGCTGGATTAACATCTATTGAAAACACTTTTGCCACGTTTGAGTGTTTGGCGATCATTATGGAAAAGCAACCGACGCCCGCAAACATGTTGACAACAGTCTCGTTTGGTTTCACTATTCCAGCGATGCGCCTTCTTTCCTGTGAAAGCCTTGGAGAAAAATAGCAGTTCTCAACATCAACAGAGAACAAGCAGCCGAACTCCCTGTGAACCGTACATGTTTTGTTTTCGCCAGCAACATGAGTTAAGCCGCGGAGCCTAAGGTCTCCCGCTACAGGGCTTGCTTGAAGTAAAACTGTTTTCACGTTCTTATGACGGCTCATTATTGCTTTTGCGGCAGTTTGCGCGTGCACTGGCGAAGCGTAGGGCAACCTGATTATGGCAATGTCACCTATTACGTCAAAGGAATTGTAAATTTTATTTAATTCTTCAGAAGAAAGAACACCTGAAAGTTTTTTGCGCAGCCGTTTCCTCAATCTTCACCCTTCATAATTCAAAACTTATTGGAAACATTTAAAAGCAAAATACTTTTTCCTTTGTAGAAGAGGTTACTTCCATGGAAAAGACAGGTATTGTTTACGAGTGTATAAAATGCGGCGCAAAGGTGCCGTCTGAAGAACTGGAACTTCGTGGCGGAGAAACAAAATGCACCGTCTGCGGCTATAGAATATTAAAGAAGATAAAGCCGCCAGTAGTCAAACGTGTACAAGCCAAATAAAGAGAGGTTAAACGAACCTCAAACTTCATCAGCTAAATGACGCAGTTTGCTTTGATAGCAACTTTAGAAAATTTCTCTGTCTCCAATCTTGCGCAGAGCCTTTCCCCGAAGCCTTATTGGTTCGCCGATTACTTCTTCAGGGGCCTTTTCAGTAGTTTTCCGTTTGACGGTTTCTCCGCAGACTCCTCTCGGCAGCAAGCGCCTCTTAACGCAGAGGGCATAAGTACAGTTTGCAACGTTGCACACATCTTCGGTCCATCTGCACCATACAGTATCACGACGGTAGAACGCGGAGTTTTTGATACATTTAAAATGTTGGCATAGGGGAGAACAAGCTTTTGTTTGAGCCAATAGACACACCTCTATTGTTGTTCATAAAAATTTAATGTTACGGTACATTCCCAAAAAATGTATTTCTCTTGGACGCCATATAAACTTTTTTATTTCAGACTTATGATTACACATTTAACTTTCATGGTTAGTGGATTTGGCTCGTTTCCTTCTGTAAACTTCTATAGAGACAAACAGGATTATCGCCGCAAAAATTAAGATAAAAGTTGCCAGCACGCTGCTCTCAATCAGGAACGGTCCTATGAGGATGTACCTTGCCATTTTGATCTGTATTACTGTGGGTTCATTGACTTGGATGTTCAGTGCTTCATAGGATTTCTCCATCCCTGTGGGATAGACGATTACTTGCATGTTACCGCCAATTACGTTGCTAAACTTTGCGGTGCCATCGGTCTGCGTCGTGGCTGCCTGTGTTCCTCCTGGTCCCTTGAGCAGAACGTTTACATTAGAGATTGGCTGCGCGAAATAGTCAACAACTGTTACCCCTACCTGAATGTTGTAGAGACTGCAATGAATTTTGGATTCTGTGTCACTGAAAACTTCAATAACGGTTTCATTCAACAAAATGTTGTCTGTGTAAACTTTTAGCTTGTACTTTCCGAATGTAACTTCCACAGTAACTGTTTCAGAATTGCCAGTTACAGCTCCGTAGAATAAGCCACTTGTCACTTCAAACATTTCTATGCGCGCGCCAGGAATGGCTTTCATGTTGTAATCAACTACTGTAAGAGTCAGAGTTCGACTTGGGCACAATATTATTACTTCATAAATTGGCTGCGCTGGCAGACTGCTAACGGTGTTGTTACCAATGTTGAAAACTACGCCGTAAAGAGAAGCGTTTATAGTGTAACTTATTCCCGGGAGAGTAGAGTTCAAAGTAAAAATTTCCGAAAGACCTATTTGACCTGAGACGCTGCCAGTTTTTGTTAGGCTTTCCTTCGTTGTAACGTATTGGTATGTAATGTATAGGTTAACGAAGGGTATTAGATTCCCATTTTTATCTTGGACAGCTATTTTAAGGTTGGTCAACCCGCACGGTATATCAACCGCGCTTTCTCCAGTTACAGTTGGATTTATTTCGCCAACTTTCACATCATTCCAGAACGCGCTTATAGTGTGCATGCCCTTTTCAAGATTCAAACTGGCTATTCCATCATTTCCGCTTGTGCTGTTATACCTCATATTTGTCGCGTGATCAAGGGCTTCAACAAATATTTGAGGCACAGGTTCGCCTGCCAAATTTAAAATTTGGACCTTGACCGGATAGCCTGGAACCGTGAATAGCTGTGAATCAGGTATGAGTTTCGCTGTATTCTGCGGTGTTATGGTTATATTGTAATCACCAATTAACGCATTGGATGGAACCGTCCAAGTGGCGGTAACTATGCCTTCGCTTGAACTGGTCACCGCTCTAGAATGCACAACAGCACCTGTTTCCGCGTACGTAATGGTTACTGTTGTGTTTTCGTCAGCTTGATACCCTATCGCGCGTATCGTCACAGATTGATCTCGGTGATATTCGCTCAGATCGGTGAAACCAACAAAAAATTGATCTTCTGCCAAAAATTGAGTCTTGTTAAAATCCACTTGGTATGAGCCTGTATAATCAGTAAGTGAGCCTTCAGGCTGAAAAGTAGCGTCTGGATAAGTGAGTTGGGCTTGTGTAGTTCCTGTTTGGGTTGTGCTTGGAAGCGCAATCAGCTTTGAATAACTCGTGTTGAGAGCGGATGGAGGCGTCACAGTTATGTTCGCGTGATATTGCGTATTTGGTTGCCCTCCTGTAATAGTAACGTTTAGTACCACGTCAGCCCCTTCCTGCAGTTGCGCCGGTGCAGAAGGAACTACTGCTTCGACACGATACGCAGTCGTTATACTAAATG
>CAZUHG010000067.1:0-7277 GCA_964620515.1 uncultured Candidatus Bathyarchaeia archaeon | reverse complement strand
ACGCGACAGGGTCCTAAGCCCTGCTCCTTTGACCAGACTTGGAGACCCCCGCCGACAAGCCCGTTAAGACTTGAAAGTACGTTATCCGCCTTTAATATTTTATTAACGGTGACTATGTCCTTTTTCCTGTTTGAAAGTTATAAATTAACTGACTCAGGTAGTCAACCATTTAAACAGAAAACAGTATTCTAATTACGAGAAAGCATTGTCCGCTTCAAGCCGAAAAGAAAAACCCGCTTCCAACGTGGAAAACTTGAGTAAGAAACTAGATGAGATAATCCACAGGCTTGATCTTCTTGAAAAAATGATTCTTGAAAACCCAGAAAACAGCGGGGTGGCTGCCGCGGTGGGACTAGCCAAGCTTGGCTTGGGCGTGTATGGTGAACCTTTGAAGCTGGCGGAACGTTTAAAGAACGCAGAAAGATACCTGCGTCGAAAACTAATTGCACAAGATGAAATTTCACGGTGTATCATCCAAGCGTTAGCTGTAAAAGGCGCTTTGAATATTTCGGCAATTACGCGGCAGGTAACCTCGATGAGAGGCAAAGCAAGCAGGCGCATAGTGCGTGAAAGAGTGAAAAAGCTGCAGGCGCAAGGGGTCTTGTTGAGGAAAAACGGTAAAGTTCCAACTTACGAGTTGGTTAAGCAGGCTGACCAGTAAAGTGGTCACTTTTGCACAGAACACCTAACTAGAGTGGCCAGTCTATAGTGTGTTTGAGGTGAAAAACGTGTCAAAATATGAAGGATCTGAAAAGGTTGACCCAGAAAACATCAAAGAAATACTAAGTGTCGTCTCCACTGAAATCCCAGCCATGATAAAAAGCATTCTGACCTCCGTGTTCTCTGAAGAGGCGGGCAGAAACATGGGCAAAGCTGCGGCAGCATACTACAAGGAACTGAAAGACGGCGGATTGCCTGAGCCAGTAGCTGTTAAAATGACTGAAGAGTACATGCGGACTTTCACAAGTCTCGGCGACATGCTTAGAAGTGCTGGAAAAGGTGGATGGGGTCGCGAAGGAGAAGAAATAGGCAGAACAATCGAAAAGCATATTCGCAGCAAGAGCAGGGAAGAGGAGTAACCGCCTCTTTCCCAAAAGGGTGTTTGATTATCCATGAGTGCAGTTTCAATAGTTACCACGGTAGTAAAGTCCTTTCCGCACTTGGTGCTGATGGCTCTTAGCTTGCTCTGGATGTACCTTACTCTAGGCAGAAGAGTCCGCAAGACCAGAAAAGCCTTTGAGAAGCAGCTCATGCAGCAAGGCATGTCTAAGCAAGATGCGCAGAGGCTGAGCGCGTGCTTTGAAGACTTGAAGGATGGCATCACAGGCATGCTTAAACAAGGAATAACAACCATGCGTTTCCAAGCGAAGTAAAAACAGAAGCAGGAATTGAGCAACCTGCGGAATCACTCAGTTTCTTTTCGAAACTTCCAAAACCGTTAAAGAAAATTGAAGTTTTGCGTTCAGCGCAAGCAAGAGAACCGTAAGCTCTTTATTTCATAGCGCACGTTTTGTTCAGAGAGAAAAACGCTGCGCCTCGGTAGCCTAGCCCGGTGGGGCGTTACCTTGGTAAGGTAATGGTCGCGGGACCGAAGCCCGCCCGAGGCTCCACATCGTTTTCTCTTGCGAAAAGGAAATGAAAGGCTATTGGATTGTTAAGGTTTAATCTTTTTAGCTGTAGTTCGGAAAGTTATCGCTTCTCAGAAAGTGCAATAAATTCTTCTCGGGTCAGTCCCGCTTGCTGTATGATGGAAAGAAGTGTTCCTTTCTTGATGATTTCATGACGGGGAACCGTGACTTTGTGTTTTCCATCAGTCAAAAATATGTGGCTGCCTTTCTGATGCACCACTTTGAACCCAGCTTTGCTGAGAAGTTTAATGACTTTGCGCCAAGAAGTAGATGGAAGTTTTTCAGACAGTTATCTCCACCAGCTCTCTCTTTCGCTTAAGCTGGTTAAGTTCTTCAGGGAATGCTTCCAAGTACCCCTCGATGGCTTCCTTAATGTTGGCAAGAGATTGTTTGCGGTTCTCTCCCTGACTAATTGCTCCAGGCAGCTCAACGCATTGAGCAGAGTATCCGCCCTCAGGTTCCTCCCTCAGTATTACGGTGAACCTCGTTCCCTTGATTTCAACCATAACGTCGCACCACCATAAAAGAACTCCTTAGGCGATATAAACCTTGACATCAAAACTACGAATAATGTTCATCTTGCCAGAAACAGTGCACAGAACAATCTTAAAAAAGAAAAATTCAAGTGAAACTCGTTAGAGCATCGGTAGCCTAGCCCGGTGGGGCGTTACCTTGGTAAGGTAATGGTCGCGGGACCGAAGCCCGCCCGAGGCTCCACAAGAAATAAGCAAGTGCTCAAGCTGAAGTTTAACCTATTTAAAAGGGAGGGGGTAGTATTTCTGAGCGCTAGAGAATAGCCGCGTTTGCCACAGGTAGTTTAATGGGCATTGGAATGCTGAAAAGTCGGCTAAATCTTTTTGGAGGCCACAAAAAAGTGTGGGATGATTGGTTTGGTTAGGGTGAGATTCGCTGTAGGATGTCATCGTGATCTGCGTCTTTTTCCATGAATATGCCGATTTTGTTTTCGTCTATGCCGATGCAGAGTGTTTTGATGTCTTTGCCTTCGATGAGGATGCTTTTGGCGTCGCCTAGTTCGAATAGTTCCGAGATTTCTCGGCTGGAATCCAGTGCTTGGGCTGATAACATGGCGTATTCAACTATTTTCTCTGGATTTTCTAGGTCTATGGTGGCTGAGGTTGCGTTTCGCAGTATGTAGCCCACGACACCTTGGATTTTGCGGATTTCTGCCAGCCTGTTACCTAAATCCGTGAAGATTTGGTCTTCCTCTTCTGAAGTTACGCCGTCAACAAGTATAGTTGCTGCGTTTTCGTGTATGCTTCGTTTTTTCTTTACCATCATTTTATCTCCTGTTATTCAACCACCGGCTTGACCATGACAAGTTCGCCTTTTGTGACTTCTAAAGTGAACTGTACTTTTTCGGGCACTTGGATTGTGCCTTTGCCTTCGTGTTTCGAGTCTTTGATGGGTTTGATTTTGCAGCGGGTTGTTCTTCCAACTATGGTTTCTATGTCGACTTCTGCGATGTTTTTGTCGCGATAGAGTTCATTCCACTCAGCTATTACTGCCTTGTCGATGCGCACCGTATCGGAAGGAACTAGTAAACCGCCCAAGTTTTCAACTATGAACTGGGTCACTGGGGGGTCTGGAAGCAGCGGTTCATCGCTAACTTCGGGTGTTTCTTGCTCTTCAGCTGGTTGTTGTTCTTCGATTAGTTCTGGCTCTTCGGTTGGTTCGGTTGCAGTTTCTTCTTCAAATATCGCATTCTCTTCGGCTTCAGCGACATCAGCGGCTTCCTCTTCGGCAGCCTCTTCTTCAACAGGTTCAGGGGTTACAGTGAGAATTTCATCGTCTGCAGAGGCAGGGCGGATTTTTTCCGCCAGTTTGATTACTATTGGAATTAATACTCGAGTTAAAGTGTTAACGTACTTTTCGTCAGCGTCTTTTGACGAGACTGTTGTTAAGTAAAAGTCGTTTATGCAGGCGATGTTTACTCGACCGTTTGCACCTTGAACCGTTACAGCTTCTAGACCGCCGACAGCGTTAGTTCTTTCGGATATAGCATCAAAAGAGGCTATGGTGCTATTTGCGGTTTGTTCATTTGTAACTTCGCTTTTGGCGATAAGTTTTCCGTCTTTAAAAATAAAGGTGTTTGAGACATCTGGACAAGCGTTTTGGATTTCATCTAGTGCATTTTTCAGTGCGAAAGCGTATACTTCGTTGTTCATGTTTTTCTGGCTCCTGCGTGAGTGTTTTGGTGGCGTTGCCTGTTTAGCTTATTTTGAAGAGTATGCGTTCTGGGACTCCTTCGTTTTCAACCACTAAGTATTTCAGGCCTTCAGTGTCGCCGAGTTGGTCTAGCCATTTTAGTGCTTCACGGGCTTTTTGCAGGACTAGGAGGCGTTCTTGGTGGCTGCGTACGACTGATTCTATGGCGGTTAATTCGTGGAATGGGTTAGCGTCTAAGATTATGTTTAGGTTGCCTACGCTGATTTCGCCTAGGCTTTCGCTTGATGTTTTTGCTTTGCCTGCGAGTTTCATGACTACTTCGCGTATTTTCTTTGATTTTTCTGCTAGTGTGCGTATCTCGTCTAGTCTACGCAGGTATTCGCCTAGCGTGCTTTTCGTGTTGGATATGTCTTTATCTAGGGTTTCGGCTATTTCTTCGGCTGATCCGTATTCTTTTATTTCAACTACCATTTTGTTTTTGCACCTCCAAAGAGGAAACAAGAGAAAGGGAAATTGAGAGCGGTTAAGCTCACCCTACCCCTCGATGTTTACTAAAGCTAAGATATGGGGAAGTTTATGTGCCTGGAGAGTTTGCTTGGTATGAGCCAACTACTTGTCCGCTAGAGTCGTAAAGGTCGACCTTGTATGGATTTCCATTAGTCCAATTTCCTGCCAATGTTATTACCAAAGATACGTCGTCGTCGCCTGCCTCTAAGGTCGCGGCGGCAATTGAACCAGCAACATTATTTACTTTTGCTTGAGATATTGTGACCGCTTTCGTTCCAGTGTTTTTCAAGGTCAAGTCGATGGTGGTACCGCTGCCTGTGAATTCCATCTCTTTTACCGTTATTGAGGATGATCCCATGAATCCGACGGTTAAGGCTCCCATCCATGCGGCTACTGCGATGCTGACTGCGACTGTGACGGCGATGAGTATGATTGATGCGACTACGGGGCTCAGGGCTTTAGCGTTTTTTCTTATTTTTCTTAATGTTTTCATTTCTCTTTCTATCCCTCCTTTGGGATTGATGAGTATGTTAGAGAAGATAACCCATTTAAATCTTACGACTTAATACATAATATTATCTATGTGTAAAACACACCTACACAAAAAACAAAAACATGAAAAAAACCACGTATACATGAACGTTAAAAAAGAAGGTGTACAACAGTTGAGCGAGAATATGCCGCCTAAGCTTAAACACCCACTTCATCGAAAAACTCGAGAAGAAACTTTAATCCCACATCAAGCCAAAAAATAAAAAAGAACGAAACCAGTAACTAGAAGCAACAAACATGAAAACTATAAAAGAAATAAAAAAACAACTGGAGACGCTCAAACCAGTCCTCAAAGAGAAATACCAAGTGGAAACCCTAGGCATATTCGGCTCCTACTCGCGAGGCGAACAAAAACGGAGATCCGACATAGATATTATAGTCGAGTTCTTCGAACCCAACGACATTGACCTTTTCAAATTTATCGAACTTAGACTATTCCTCGAAGATAAATTGCACGTAAAAATCGACCTAGTCGAAAAAGACACCATCAAACCACGACTAAAAGACCAAATACTACAGGAGACAATCCCCATATGAAAAGAGACTTCAGAGTATTCGTTGACGACATCATAGATTCCATCGGCAAAATAGAAAACTCGACAAAAAACATCGATTTTGACACGTTCATAGGCAACTATGAGAAAATAGATACGGTGGCATACAACATTTTGATTATAGGCGAAGCAGTAAACAAAATTCCTATAGTAATACAAAGAAAACACCCAGAAATCCCCTGGAGAATTCTGAACGACATACGAAACCAACACATACATGAATACCGCACCGTGAAACCAGACAAGCTATGGAAAATGGCTAAACTTAGCCTGCCTAAACTGAAACCTATGTTCAAGGAACTATTAGAAAAAGAATCACCGCAGCCAAACACTTAGGTACAGATAAAAAATGAAGACAAAACTTTAGAATCTGCATTTAACGCTGGAACACCTTCAAAATCATGTACAAAAAAACGCCTAAAAAAAAGCATAATAGTTGAGCGAGAATATGCCGCCTAAGCTTAAACACCCACTTCATCGAAAAACTCGAGAAGAAACTTTAATCCCACATCAAGCCAAAAAATAAAAAAGAACGAAACCAGTAACTAGAAGCAACAATCCAAATGCTAACCGAACAAAAAACAATAATTTCGTAATTGGGTTGGTTGCACAAGTTTTATGTATTACATTGTAGTCTTATAGGTTGGCGAGAAACATGACTGAAACCGAACAAACAAGCGTAGTCACCGTGCGCCTATCAAAACGGAACCTCCGCAGAGTTGAAGCCGTTCAAGCTCTGGAAAATGTTGACCGCTCCACGTTGTTAAAGGAATTCATTGAGGACGGTTTACGTGAAAGAGTAATAAGCCTCTATGAAAAGGGCAAGTTGAGCGCTGGTCGCGGTGCAGAGATTTTGTGTATCTCTTTGCGGGAGTTCTTGGAGCTGCTTGAGCGCAAGTGCATTCCCGTTAACTGGGACTCAGAAGGCGTCAAAGAATACTTGAAGGCAAAATACGGAGAATAAACGGTTGCCTGCAGTGATTTCTGATGCTGGACCGCTAATCCACCTAGCACAAATTGGCAAGCTTTCGCTGTTAGAGAAGCTTTTCGGTGTTGTCTTTGTTACTGAGCAGGTTAAGGTGGAAGTTTTTGATGAAGGCATAAAGCTGGGCTGTGCTGATGCAAAAGCGCTTGGCAAGGCTTTGGCTGATGGCTGGCTAAAGGTTAAGCCTTTTCCTAAAAGATTAGTTAGGTCTGCTTTAAAGTTGGCTGAAGGCGAAAACATCTCCAGAGCAGACGCAGAAACCTTGCTGTTGGCTGCGGACAAAAAAGCGGAACTGCTGGTTGATGAAAAACTGCTCTCCAGCCTTGCCCGAATGCACAGTCTTCATGTTTGGAGTACCTGGACATTGCTTCTGGAAGGCTTAAGCAGGGATTACTTGAAAATAGGCGAAATAGAAGAGGCTGTTACCGAACTGGGTAGAAAAAAGTTTAGGTTAAATGCCAAGCAGACGCAGGAAATTCTAGATGCAGCCAGATTGATTGACAAGCGAAGGGAAAACAACAATTCACTATGACACAAAAAGGCAAAACCACCGCCACAGAAAACCTAAAACCTCTGCCTAGCAAGCGGCACGGTTGGAAACCATCGGCACCTTTGGCTCCCACATACGCGGAGAACAAACCAAAAAAGCGACATAGACATACTAGTCGAATTCTCCGAAGATGCCCATAAAATTTTTCAAATTTCTTGAACTCGAAGAGCTCCTGACACAAAAACTCGAAGTAAAAGTGGATCTTGTGACTAAAAACGCTTTGAAGCCAAGAATGAAGGAACAAATACTGAAGGATGGTTTATGCATGAGATCGGAAGAGCACACGTCTGAACTCCAGTCACCGCTCATTATCT
>CAZUHG010000066.1:0-7292 GCA_964620515.1 uncultured Candidatus Bathyarchaeia archaeon | reverse complement strand
GAGCGCAACAGAACTGGGCAATTTGCTGAAAACGCCAGTAACTTACCAATATGTTCGGTGCAGTCTTTTTCCTCTTACCCGCAATAGCGCCTGCACCACTTTGCCGTTTCTCAGCAACTTGTGAAAAAGTTCGCCGCTTTCCGTTTTCCTATAGAAACAATGACTGCCCTCACGCATTTCCTCAATGAGCCTCTCTTTACACAGAAAATCGTTCACCCACTGCTGAAATTGAGCTTCGTTTCCAACGATCTTAATCAAATCCCACTTTAAGGCTCTGCCTCCTTTCTCATCTATACAACCAAGCAACTCTAAAGCAATTGCCGTTGGTGCCCTCCTAGGAAAAGACATTAAGTGCCCTCCTAGGCTTTTCTCAACTCGTTTTTGAGCTTGAACAGCTTCGAATATTTACTTCTAAGCCTGAAGTAATTCAAAATCTGAGCAGCACCCGCAAACAGCAGCACCCCAGAAATGAACAACGGTATGTAAAATCTTTCTTGAAGGACAGTTGCGTTGTACGCTATCTCTGACACCCCAAAAAGAATCATGATAAGCCCATAAAAAAGGTATGTTTTCACACCCCAATAAAGGTCCTCCACCAGTTCAGACGCGTCAGAAATTAAACCTTCAAATATTTCGTTCATCACCGAAATCTTTTCGGCAGCATCCCAATCGTTTGTTTTTTCATCTGCCATTTTTAATCACAAAACTTATGTTTTTCTAAAAAACTTAAAAGCTTTCTTCTGAAAATAATTCCATGATTACTTCTAGCGACCACTTGCAAGTTGAAAATTCAGTTTTAGTGTATGTAGGTTAGGTTTTTGCTCTGGTTTTCCCCGATTTCCTTCAACGACTCATACTGAGCTTCCACAAGAATCTTCAAGGCGGCAATGTTTTTCTTTACATCTTCCAACTCTGCACTCTTATGAAGAACTCCCGATTGCACAAGCTGGCTATTGATGTTGCTGACCGATATCTCCATCACTTTGACCTTGAAAGCAAATATCTGAAGCGCATAAAGCAAACTTAACTGAAAAGACAGCCTCTCCAAACGGTCCAATTCAAGCGTTTTTCCTATGAAAGCTCTGATTTTTTGTTCCTCCGAAGCCTCTTTCGATTGAATTATCTTCTCATAGGCGATTGTTTGATTTGACGCTGCTTCCTTGCTTTCATCAAGAGCTTTCTGAATTCTCTTCGCGGTTTTGTCTAGCAACTCTAAGACTTCATCCAAACCTCAAGCCTTCTTTATTGCTCCCTAAATGATGCCGAAGGTGTTTTTCAATTTTTCCCCTATTTTTCGTGAAAACCTGATATTCTTCCTCTTATTCATTGAAAAGCAGCTTCAAACGCCAATCTTTTAATGGGTTTACAGGTTTGATGTTCTAAACTTCAAGGCTGAAAAAGGAGTTACAGATTTCTCATAATGCGTTCTTTAATTTTCTCTGTTTACCCGCGAAATCACTAAAGCTGGTTTCACTGCGGTTCCATTATTTCTTGTTGCGTGTGCTTTGCCATGAGAACCGCGACGGCACCAATAACTGCCGCTACCACAGCGACACCTATCAACGCAGTTAAAAATAGAGGAAGCACAGTCACACTTTTTGTTGAGCTTATCGCGCCTGTGTACAACTCGTTACCTGACCAAGCAGCACGAATAGCGTATAAGCCTGCATTTTCCGCTGTCCAAACGTATTCAAAACGACCACTTGACTGCGTTAACACTATGCCTATAACAGCCCAAGCCGAACTGCTACTGCTCGCGTAAAGCGTTACATTCTCGTTCATCATTGCTGGAGCAAGCTGCCCATGAATAGTAATTGCGCTGTTTTGGATAGAGATGCTCGGTGAAACTTCCAGCGATAGCACACTGGGTTCCAGCGTTGTGAAACTTGCGGAAACTTGCCCTGGAGCAACTTCTTCAGCGTTTTCAAGAGTAATCACGTCAGCAGAGACTTGTTTCAAATCGGCAGGGCACTCTCCAACTCTCCATCCTTCTTGCCAGTTCCCACCTGTGCACTCTGCAACGTAATATCTAACGTCATCATGTGTTACATAGTACACGCTTTCTCTAGCATCGTCTGGGGCACTGGAAAGGTGAACGCCGATGTTCATGTGACTTTCTGCCTCATAATACAAAAGAACTACATCCAAACCTCCAGCATTCATTATCGAGGCTGCGATAAGGGAGAATAGGTCGCAGTCGCCTTGACCGTCTACAATTGTTTCAACTGGATATTTCGCTGGTGTAGTTTCTACGTAAGTTATTTGGTGAACTATCATGAGGACGCCATTGGCGAAGTTTTCTTCGTTGTCGTAGATTTCCCAGAGTTTGTCAGCTATGGGTTTCAAAGCGTAGGGTGTTACAAATTTTGGGAAGTCGCTGCTTGAAGTTAACATGTGGTTTTTTTCTGCATAGTAGTCTTGCAGGTTTTCTGGGATCGCCACGTTTAGTTCGTAAGTTACTTGGCTGTCTGGCTGGCTCAGAAGTTGATACGAGACAGTGTAGTCTTGTGCCATGCCAACTGTTATTGTGGAAAATGCTATGAGAATGATTATGAATAGCATTGTTGATTTTGCATGTGCGCCTTTCATGCTTTATCGAATATTACTACTTACGATACCTTATTAGGTCTTATGCACAACTAATTACTACCAAAAATATCTACCTCAACTCACCCATCAACAACAACTTTGCCGCCAATTTTCCCTATCACACTGGAAAGCTGCATTACCGCTTTTTGCAATTTCGCCTCCGACTTTGCCGCTTCTCTTGCTGTAATAGAAACATGAATTTCCATATGAGGCTTACTTTCTCTGCCTTTCGGATGCGATTTTATGTAAACACCAGGATTATCATGCATCACCTTGTCTATTAGAGGCGCTAAAGTTGACTCCATGATGTTGTCAGCGTAAATGCTTTTTTCGTAAAAAGCTTTGCCGCCTGCTGCTTTCTCAAGCAATGGCGCTATTGTTTCTTTGAAGATGGTTTCCATTTCTGAAGGAACACCTGGCAGCGCAATCAGAATTGTCCCATCTAAATCTGCCTGAATCGCAGGTGCTGTTCCCACCGAGTTGTAAACGGGTTCTGTTTTTTCAGGGATTGTCGCCATCTTGATTCTCGGCTGCGTCAATTCCACTTTTTCAATTTTTCTTTCTCGCGCATGGGCTTCATATTTTTCCTTAACCATTTGCAGCGCTTTCGCGTTGACTTCCAACTTGCGGTTTAATGCTTTTGCTATGCCTTCTAACGTTTTATCGTCAAAGGTTGGTCCCAATCCTCCAGTGGTTATTACAAATTGCGGTTTTCGCTTGAGTGTTTCACAAACTGCGTTTGCAATTTCATTTACGTCGTCAGCTACCACTAGTACTCGCTTAACGGCTATTCCCAGGGTTGTGGCTTGCTTGGAAAGCCCTTGTGCATTCGTGTTCAATATTTTCCCTATCAGCAGCTCGTTGCCTACGCAAATTATCTCCATTTCTCCGATCATAAGTCCACTTTCACTGTGAATTGGATACTTGCTTCATTTTTATACTGTTTGCTATTCAACAACTAACTGACTGGTACAGGCGGCTATTTTTTCTTGCCTAATTTTAGAGCGCACGTTTATCTCTGTCCAAAGCCTCTTTTTGTTAGCAATGTTAATAAACCGAGATGGAAATTGGTCTTCTATGAATGGAAAAACTACGCTAAAAGTGGTTTTGCTAATTGTTTTGTTATGCATGGGTCCAGTCACTGTTTTGTCCGAGATTTCGGTGGGTGTGAAGCAAGGTGACTGGGTAGAATATGAAGCGTCTTACACTGGAAATCCTCCTGAAGGACATGCCGCAGTGTGGGCTAGGATGGAAATCGCGGGTGTGGAAGGGAAAAGAGTTGATGTGATGTTCATTACGAGGTTGTCGGATGGAACGACTGAGAATGTGACGGAGAATCTGAATTTTGAAACTGGTCATCTTATAGATTACTTTGTTATACCATCGGGTTTGAGTAGCGGTGACACGTTTTTTGATGAAACTGTGGGCAACATAACGATAAGTGGAGCTGAAACGAGAACATATGCGGGTGCAACACGAACGGTGGTGTCTGCAACCACTCTGAACACTTTGTGGTGGTGGGATAAATCTACAGGTGTTCTGGTTGAAGCAAGATCTTCATACGAGGAGTATACGTTGACAACGGTAGCGAACAAAACAAACTTGTGGGCTCCTCAAATATTCGGGCTTGATTCAGCAGTTTTTTATGCTCTTGTGATTGCAGTAGCCGTCATAATAATCGCGTTAGCGTTTTTGCGGTATAAAGAAGGAAATAGAGCCAACACTATTAAAAAGCGTGATTTATCTTTTTGAAGCAGCTACTTTTTCTTGCTTAGCCACCATTTCAAGTATTCTTTTCGCTGGTTTTCCCTTTCTTCTTCAGCTGTTTCCATCTTCGGTCTTAGTTTCTCTCGTAGCTCCACAAGTTCCTGCTGCGTCACCGATAAGCCGCAGCTTTTGCAGATGTAGTGTTTAGTGGCTATCGCGTACTGCATTTCTCCACCACATTCAGGACAATAACGCATTTTTGGTTCACTGAAGAAGATAAGCATAAATTGAGAGATATTAGTCTTCGCTTAACTTTCGACGCTTCTAGTTGGTGCACTGTTACGCTTGGAAAAGTCTATAGCCCCTTATTTAAAGGAACTATTTATAGTGGTTACTGCTGTTTCATATTCAGTTACGTCAACGTCTTGTTGCTGTTTTCACTTGTTACTGGTTTTTTCTAACGTAAGTGAAAACTTGGGTAAAAGAAGGAGTTATTAAATGCGTAGCCTCATTTAATATGTATGGGTAAACGAGAACTGATTGTCTTGTTTACGTGCGTTTGTTTACTGTCATCTATTGTTGTATATGTGATATCGGGAACAAATTTGCTCGGCGGTGGACCTGCTGGAAGTGACGGCGAATTGCCTACTCCAACTCCATCACAGCCAGATACTTCTCCACCAACAGACAGCCCTTCACAGACAGATGAGCCTTCACCAACTCCTACTCCTTCGCCTACTGCAGCTATCGATATAGAATTGAATGGAAATTCAATAACCGTCAGCTCGCTGGGCGTTGCAACTGTGGCGGGCAGCAAAGTGACAATTACGTCTGCAGGCACCTACCGAGTAAGTGGCTTATTGACTGATGGGCAAGTGATCGTGGATACAGATGATGAAGGAACTGTGAGGCTCATCTTGGACGGCGTTAACATTCACTGTTCTAATAGCGCTCCTATTTATGTGAGCGACGCAAAGAACGTGGTAATCGTTCTCCAAGAGGACACTGACAATTACGTGGCAGATGGGGCGTCGTACGTTCTTGAAGCGGGGACAGATGAGCCTAACGCTGCAATCTTCAGCAAGTCTGACCTCACAATCTTGGGGGATGGTTCACTTACTGTTAATGGGAATTATAATGATGGTATTGCAAGCAAGGACGGGCTCATAATCAAAAGCGGCACCATAAACGTAAGCGCGGTGGACGATGGTATACGGGGCAAGGATTATCTTGTTGTTAGAGGCGGGGATGTCACTTTGAACGTGGGCGGTGACGGTTTGAAGTCTGATAATGCTGAGGACGTTACGAGGGGTTATGTTTCTGTCGAGAGTGGTGTGATAGCTGTCACGTCTGGCGGGGACGCTGTTCAGGCTTCGACAGACGTTATTATAGCTGGCGGGAAAATCAGTTTAACATCAGGTGGCGGTAGCAACAGCAGTCTTGGTGCAGACGTATCTGCCAAGGGGATCAAGGCAGGCGTCAGCATAATTGTTGATGGCGGAACCTTTATGGTTGATTCTGCTGACGACGCTGTCCACTCGAATGGGCTGATGACAATTAATGGGGGATCTTTTGTGGTTTCAACTGGAGATGACGGTTTCCATGCTAACTCCTCTTTAACAATTAACGGTGGAGACATCAATGTTACGAAATCTTTTGAGGGCTTGGAAAGCGTAGTTATCACAATCAACGGTGGAGTCATCTACATTACCGCAAGCGATGACGGCATAAACGTAGCTGGAGATAATCAAGGAAATCTGCAGTGGGGCTTACCTCTAAACAACACGTATTCAGGTGACCAGTTCCTATACATCAACGGTGGCTACATCTATGTTGATGCTTTAGGCGATGGCTTTGACATTAACGGTGGAATTGTAATGACCGACGGCGTCGTAATTATTAATGGTCCCGTAGATGACCCGGAGTCCGCTGTGGATAGTGCTGCGTTCAACATTACTGGTGGGTTTCTGATAGCAGCAGGAGCTGCTCAAATGTCGGAGTCGCCTGGTTATTTCTCTACGCAGTATTCAGTGCTAGTGAAATATTTCATTATAGAACCAATTGTAGTGCTTCCAGCTGGCACCTTATTTCATATTCAAAACAGCGCAGGAACCGACATCGTTACCTTTGCACCTACCAAGCAATATGCGTCGTTAGCTTTCTCTTCGCCAACTCTCACACTAGGTGAGACATACAAGATTTACGTTGGAGGCAACGCAACTGGCACGGTTAAAGATGGACTGTACACAAACGTGACATACACTCCCGGTTTCAATTACCGTAATTTCACAATCACTGATGTAGTAACGATTGTACCGACATTTCCTTTGTAACTCTTGTTTTATTCATCCACTCATCTTACATTATGGTATTAAACTCTGGTTCGTTTGTGTTCAGTCTTGGAGCTTTGCACAGTATCCAAAACTAAAAGTTTTTTGCTTTTCCGTTCTTTTTTGTTTCTAAAAGCCAAAAAATTAAATATCAAGTTGGCGCTTCTCAATGAATCGATGGCGACATGGGCATAGAGCTACTCGTTTTCATTTTGCTATCCGTTACTCTTGAATGCGGCATGGGCATCATCTATGGCGTCGCTGTCGGCTATGACCCCCTGCTAGTTTATCCAGTGGCTATAGCCCTAAATTTCTTCGGAATATTCGTCGCTGTTTTTATTCTGGATAGACTGTTAGAATGGAAGAAAGGCCTCAGGTCATGGATTGAACGAAAACTCTCACGAGGTCGAAAACTCATCGATAAATACGGCTGCTACGGCATAGTAATGGGAGTTGCAGTTCTCTCGCCGATACAGCTAGCAATAGTCGGTACATTACTAGGCATTAAACCCTGCAAACTCTACCCTGCCTTATTCTGCGCAATCGTTGTGATAGCAACAGTATATTTAGGAGTTGCTTTGGGGATTTTCAAAGTTTTGTTGGCGTAAAAATATGTGCAAGTGGACTGGTGGGGATTTGAACCCCAGACCTCCTGAGTGCAAGTCA
>CAZUHG010000065.1:2225-7865 GCA_964620515.1 uncultured Candidatus Bathyarchaeia archaeon | reverse complement strand
GTATAGGCTTTAGGAAAATTAAAATACAACTAAATAACATTATCCCCTTCAAGGTTTCGGGGAGCTGGGATTGTGACCCGGCTGAGAGGACAGCTGAATTGCTGTCGACCCTTAGAACCTGAACCAGATAATACTGGCGGAGGGAAAAAGATGACAGAAGCAAGTCTAAGTGCTATACGAGTTAAGGTTCTTGCGGAAGCAACAGTTTTCATCGCGTTGACGATTGTGCTGAAAGATGTTTTGCCACCGCTTTACCACATGCCCTTAGGCGGTTCAGTTACAATTGCTGGCTTAGTGCCGCTGATATGGTTTGCGTTGCGGAGAGGCGTCAAATATGGGGTTTTCGCTGGTTTTGTATACGGGCTGATACACGTTTTTCTTCCAGGAGCATACATAATACATCCACTGCAGGGCTTTTTGGATTATCCGTTGGCTTTCGCAGCTTTGGGTTTAGCTGGTCTCTTCAAGAAAACGCCCATAATCGGCGTGGCAGTAGGCATCATTGGACGGTTTCTCTGTTCATTTGCAGCAGGGATAATTTATTTCACGTCTTTCTCAATTGACGGCGTAATTAGCTCAGCGACCTACAACGGCGTGTACCTCGTTCCTGAATTCGTCATAACTGCAGTCGTCATTTACATACTGCTGAAGAGGAAACTGCTGAACGTATACATGTAAAGCGCATATAACCCTCTCTCTTTTTTTCTGTGATTTTGACGAAACAAAAAAGCTGAGAAGCAAATCGTTCAGACGTGATGCAGAGGTTACTTCTTTAGTTCGGATAGCATGAAGTCCACAATCTGCTCAGCTATGTTCACTTTAGTCACCATCTGCAAGCCTTTCCAGCCTGGCTGACTGTTCACGTCGCAAATTTTTGGTCCATCTGGTCCTTCAAGGATGTCAACTCCTGCGATTTTGCAGCCTATAGCCTTGGCGGATTTAACAGCTAACGCCTCAAAAGCTGAGTCAAGCTTTATTGGTGCTGGTCTGGCGCCTTGGCTGTAGTTTGTTTTCCAGCTTTCTGCGACACGGCGCATTGCCGCTACCACGTGACCGTCAACGACGAATGCGCGGATGTCAGAATATCCGTGGGGCACGAATTCTTGGAGGTAGATTACGCCGTGATGGAAGGTTATGGCTTTGAAAATAGTGTTTGCGATTTCGGCGTCTACAACGCGGGTTGCGCCTATGCCTCTTGAACCGAAAAGCGGCTTAACCACCACATCTCCGCCAAGCTCTGCGAAAGCTTTCAGCGCTTCGTTCACGCTTTCTGTTGCCACGGTTCGTGGTACAGGTATGTCGTTGTCCTCCAGAATCGCGAGGATGTCGTATTTGTCGACGCAGTGTTCGATGGCTTCAGCGGGGTTTACGACGAGGAAGCCTTGACGTTCAAGCTTGTAGAGCATGTCCATTCTGAAAACCAGTTCTTCCAGCGAACCACGTCCGATTGGGCGGATGATGAGAGCATCTAGTTCCTCCAGCAATTTCAGGTTGTTGACTTTGAAGTAAGGTTTTTGCCCAAGCTGCGCGACTAGTTTCGGTAAAGTGAAGCACTCGTATTGGATGCCGCGTTTGGTTAATGCTTCTCTCAGTTGGGTGCTACTCCATGCTTCCATGTTTCTGGTTGCGATTCCGATTTTCAAGAGTGAACCTTCTTGTCTGTTTACTCTGCAAGAGATGCAGATGGGTTTTGCTCTTAAAGTTTCCGTGAGAAAACGCTTGGCTCTGGTCTTGTACTCTAGCGCGTGGAACAGTCTATAGCCCCATTATTTAAAGGAACTATAGCGGGTTTGGAGTGCAGTGTGTGTTTTGCTATGCGGGTCTCAGGTTTCCGAAGGCGTTCTGAACTACTTCTGATAGGGCAGGGTGAATGTGCATTGCTTGCATTATGGGCGCGTAGCTTTTGGTTTCAGTAACCATGGCATTCGTGATTTCCTGGATGAGCACTGAGGCTTCAGTGCCTATTATGTGGCCGCCTAACAGTTTTCCAGTTTCGCGTTCAACAATGACTTTGACGAAGCCGTCTGGTTCGCCCATTGCGCCGCCCATGGCGGTGTCCTTGTAAAAGGCTTTGCCGACTAGGATTTTGTAGCCTTGTTGTTTAGCTTCAGCTTCTTTCAAGCCGACGGAAGCGATTTGTGGGTGAGTGAAAACTGCGTGCGGTGCCGCTGAATAGTCTATTGCCACTCTGTGGTCGTGGACAGCGTTGTGCCAGACTATTCCAGCTTCGTAATTGGCAACGTGCTTGAACATTGCCTTGCCGATGGCGTCGCCGAAAGCCCAAATGTTCTGTTTGCTGGTTTCAAGATACTCGTTAACTTTCACGTAGCCGCGTTCATCCAGCTGCACGCCTGTTTTTTCAGGTTTCAAAAGGTCAGAGTTGGGAACACGTCCCGTAGCAATCATTAAGGCTTCTGCAGTGAACTCTTTGAGGCTGCCGTCTTCGCGGTTTCGCGCCACTACAGTTTTAACGTTACCTTCCTGTTTTGCGCTTACAACTTCAAAGTTAGCGTAGATCGTCATGCGCTGCTCCAGCTCTCTCTTCAGCAAATCTGAGATTTCGGGTTCTTCTTCAGGCAAAAGCCTAAACGATCTTTGAATTACCGTGGTTTTCACGCCGATGCCTGAAAAGAAGTGTCCGTATTCAACGCCGATGTAGCCGCCGCCTATAATTAAAATGCTTTTTGGCGGCGTTTTCAGCTCCAGAACAGTGTCGCTCGTCAAGTAATCCACTTGTTCGATGCCTTTGATTGGTGGAATGCTGGGTCGTGCGCCTGAAACAATGAAGATGCGCTCTGCCGTTATCGTGTGTTCACCCACTTGCATTGTATAGTCCGAAATGAATTCGCCAGTGTCTTTGAACCACGTGAGTTCTGGCGTGGCTTCCACGGCTCTGGCGGATTTGCTGGAGTCTCCGTTGACGAGCGTGTGCATTCTGTCCATTATGTTCTTGAAGTTGATGGAGTTGACTGTTGCGTTTACGCCCAGTTTTTCTGCCTCTTTAAGGGTGGCAATGACATCAGCTGGGTAAATGAGCATTTTTGAGGGGACGCAACCCCTGTTTAGGCAGGTTCCACCCATGGGTCCGCTGTCAACAACTGCTGTCTTTAAGCCTTGGGCAACCGCTACAGAAGCAACAATCATTCCAGAGCCTGAGCCTATGACAAGAACATCAAACCTTTCCATAAAGAAACCTCTACCATAAAGGAAACGAGAGAAGTCCAAATAAACCTTTCAATGCAAGCCTTCGCATTTTTGGACTGAAAAATCTTTTTATTAACACTTCAGAGATAGTAATCTGGGAGAGTGTTATGTCAAAAGCAAAGGCAGAAGAGGAAAAGAAGAAAAAATACTACTATTACGCGAAGAAAGAGAAAAAAGCTAAAGAAGTCAAGAAATAGCCGCTACCTGCCGAGAAACTTTGGGATACACCTTTCATCATGGACAGGGTCGAAACGCTCAAGTTCGCCTTTCTCCACTGGAACCACAACGCGAGACACTAAACCGTGCAGGCTGTAAGGAAGCCGAATCAAACGCATGTCGCCAGCGGTTACCCACTCGTCAATCTGAAAGCCGTTTTCTTTCACTTTTCGGGCAATTTTGCGCCGTTCTTTGATGCTTAACGTGTAGGCTTCAGCGTCGAAAACGTGGATGTGAAAGCCTCTGCCAGAATAAACGATTTTCATGTTCGAAAACTGCGCTTCAAGATGCTCGTAGAGGCTGGCTGCTTGTTCCTTAACCATTTCCAGCTCTAGTTTGCAGAAGCTTAAGCCTTGGTGGCGCCGCATTTTGTCGGCAAGCGTGCCGTGGATGGGGCATGTTATGTTTTCTGGGTCAAGGTCAAACGCGAGTTCTTGCCCTGTTTTACGGTCGTTTTCGTTGTAAACGTTTCTGTCATAATAAGCAGCTTCGGGCAGGAACTCGGTCATGTAATCCAGCACTTCGGTTAGGCTCTTGTATTCGTCTATGATTATGGTGGTGCCGGCGTCTTCTCTGTATTTTTCTGGGTAAATCTTTGTGTGTCTGCCGATTATGACGGCGAACTTGGCTTTGCCCTCGTGCATTTCAAGCCATTTCTGCACTTTTTCGAGGCTGAACTCTTCTGTGTAAAACCGTTTGCGCTCCTCAAGAGTGGCGTAGCGCATGCCACGCGGCAAGTAGTACCTATCCATGTGAACCACTATGGGTTATGAAGTCAAAATGTTTTGCGGAGAAAACTGAACTGCAAATGGGACGGTTGCGCACGATGCTGCTATGGTGTCTGAGGGCTATGATGCTCGGAAAAAGACTATATCTATATCGAGGTCATTTTTCTCCGCGGATAATACCCATGGTTCCCAGAATAAACGGCAGCTTCAATGCCCGTGGGATGAAATCTGCGTCTCGGGTTTTAACGAACTCCACTTTGCTTATCCCCCAACTTTTGACGGTCTCAACTAAGTCATCGATGTCGCCGAAAATCTGCTTGACTAGGAATTCGTCTTGAAAAGAAAATTTTCCGCCTTTCTTGACAACTCGTAATGCTTCACGAATAAGTTCCCGCTTATCTTCTGCGTCGCTGACCTCGTGAAACACGAAATTGCTCACAGCAGCATCGAAATACCCGTCATCAAACGGCAAAGATACTGCACTGGCTTTCTGGAATGTCACACGCTCACTTACGCCTTCAATCTCTGCGTTTCTTTCACAAATGTTCTTCGAGTACTCCCACCTTTTTCCCCAGTAATCAATCCCAGTAACGTGTGCCTTTGCGTGTTTCTGAGCAAGCTTGATTGCGAGGGCACCGTTTCCGCAACCTATGTCCAGTGCCTTTCCTTCTCCATTCCAATCCAAATTCGCTAACACCAAGGTCCAGACGCGGTCTTGCACTTTTCCTCCTTGAAGAGAAAACTGGTGCTGAGCATAAATGAAATACGCGGCAACCAGAAAGAACAGCACAGCAGGAACCGCCAAAAACCAGAACATAAAGCCTAAACCCAAAAACACGAAACCCGCAAAGCCCGACAGGTATATCATTCTCTTCGGAACCCAATTACCGTATTCTGGTTTTGCCGCCACTTGACCGCTTCCTTTTCTTTCTCGCCGATGCTCTATGCGTTTAGCTATTTTATAAATTTTGAAATAGTCAGCTTTCTACAGATTCTTTTACTGTACCTTCTTCATCAGGTAAAATACAGAGCTGAAGTCGCGAGGGTTCTTTTTAACCATGTCCATCTCGCTCTTGTACTGCTTAAGCAACTTGAGGGCGGCTGAACTTTTCTTGTATTTGTGGAGTAAAGCGCCCATTTTTTCTTCCATAGGTTCATAGAATTCTGTCCACCAAGCATCCGCAGGCAGTGGAACAGTGTCTGCGAGGCTGTAGCCGTACTGAGGCAGGTGTGAGATTGAATCTGCGGCATACCTTGTTTGGTAATGAATAACCAAGTAACCGTTGCGCTTAAGCAGTCTACGCCACTCTTTGAGACTTTTTTCAAACCCGATTATTCTGAAATAACCCTCAGACCAAACGACATCGAAAGCTTCATCAGGGAATTTCATCTCAAACAGTGAAAGGTTAATTGCTTTAACTCGGTTTGATAATGCTTCTTCCCTTATTTTCCTGTTAAATTCATCTAAACATGATTGGTCTATGTCAATTCC
>CAZUHG010000065.1:0-2125 GCA_964620515.1 uncultured Candidatus Bathyarchaeia archaeon | reverse complement strand
GAACACAACGGTCACAAAGTCTGGGGACCCGTAGAACCGCCGACTAAGCTGGGCGTACATGGAACTAACGTTGCTGTTGACTGGGACGTGTGCGTCGGAGACGGCGTATGCATCGACGTTTGCCCCGTGTCACTGTACGACTGGGCAGACACGCCTGGGCATCCAACTTCTGAGAAGAAATCCGATCCTGCCCGAGAACCCGACTGCATTCAATGCTTATCTTGTGAGATGCAATGCCCAACATCAGCCATAAAAATAACTCCGCCATAAAGCGTGCGAAGCGCTGACTACTCGGCGCTTTCCATTTTTTCTAATAAGCCCGATATCCCATGAGAAACAAAAGAAAAGAAGGATTATGAGAACCGCTACTTTACGAGGTTGTATACCTTGTTGACGTAGTCCCAGTTGACGACGTTCCAGAAGCCTTCCACGAATTTGGCGCGGTCATTCCTGTAGTCAATATAGTACGCGTGTTCCCACACATCAAGAACCATAAGCAAGCGGAATGCGGGATACACGTTCACGTTGTGCTTTTCTATCTGCATTATCAGCGGTCTGTCGACGCACTTCTGCATTACCAGCGCAGCCCAGCCTGAACCTTCAACGCTTGCGGCGGCTTTCGAGAACTCCATCTTGAAACGCTCAGAACTCCCGAACTCCTTCTGTATCGCGTCAGCTATTGCTCCGCCTGGTTTTCCCCCGCCTTTGCCAGATGGCGCCATGTTATCCCAGAACGTAGAGTGCAGCAGGTGTCCGCCTATGTGGAACGAAAGCTCCTTAAGCGTTGACTTGACATCCAAATCCACGTTTTCTTTGCGTGCCTTGTCCAGTTTCTCGAAGATGGCGTTGGCGCCGTTCACGTATGCCTGATGGTGCTTGTCGTGGTGAATCTTCAACTGTTCCTCAGACATGAAGGGTGCGAGGGCGTTGTAAGCGTATGGCAACTTGGGTAGACTAAAAGATTTTACTGCTTCCATGGGTATTCACCAAAAACTAAAAAAATCCAGAGCAAAACATAACTAATATACTTTGCGTTCACAGTGACACGTTATTTCTAGAAATGAAAGAAAAATTTGGGCAGTATAAAAAAGCGAAAAAAATTCGCTACATTTCGAAGCTAGTATCTAGACCTGTATCCGCCGCCACCACGTCTGTCTCTGCCGCCGTAACCGCCGCCGCCTTCTCTACCACCGTATCCGCCGCCACCACGCCGATCTCTACCACCGTATCCGCCGCCTCGCCTGAATGGTCTTCGTTCTTGCTCGTATGTTTTGCTGGACACATTGTTTTCAGTGTTTACTTCGCCTTCTAATGGTGTTTCTGCGGGCGCCATTTTTCCGTATTTGCCTATGTTCAGGCGCATGTTGCCTTTGAACAGTGTCACGTAGCCGTTTTCGATGCGCAATGTGTCGCCTTCGTTTACTTTTTCGATATTGTCGTCCCATAGGGTCAGGTAGATGCTGCCGGTTTCGTCGCCTACTAGTGCGTCGCAGACTTTGTGTGCTGATCCGTCTCTTCCCATTGGGATGTCGCGGATTTCGCTTTTTGAAACCACTTTTGCTGTGACGTTAACTGCTCTTGATTGGGGGGTTAACTCGCCGACTTTGGCTTCAACTGGTTGCCTTTTGTTTTCGAAAAAACCTTCAACAGCCAAACTAATTCAACACCTTGTTTCATTAAACTAACACATGTAGAATATCTGCCACACTTAAGGCTTTTGGTAGGCGCATCTGCGTTTGCCTCCAAAGAACCCATGGTGAACGATAGAAACTGCGCTTTCCATATTTGCCTCAGACGTTGCGAATGCTGCGAAAAACGAGCCCAGCGAAAACGCACCCGAAACCGTCGACACAAAACTCTAAAAGTCAACGTCACCTGCTGGACTAAACGCTGTACAATCTCTTTTATGCTCAGAACTGCTACCCCCTCCCTTTTAAATATGCTGACCCTTTCCAAAATGTTAATGGTTGTGGAAAGCGCCAATAGTGGCCTATCCCCTATAGGTTTCTGCAATGAATCTCTATTAGGCGGCAAATAGGCTTAGTCAAGAAAGTTTGACTAAAAATCTGCGTTTCAGCCTCGTTTAGTCAAGAAACCTTGATAAAAACGCTTTTTACAGCCAAAA
>CAZUHG010000064.1:0-8164 GCA_964620515.1 uncultured Candidatus Bathyarchaeia archaeon | reverse complement strand
GCCAAAGAACTTCAAAATTGCAAGAGCGCACGGGCAAAACAAGAGGCAAACGCGTTTGTAAAGAAATGGAATATCAAGTAACCAAAAATAACTATACACACCAGTTTAGAGGGTGCATAGGCGAAGTGAATATTCGAGAGATTAAAGCAAAATCAATACTGCTTAAGCATAAGAAAATTGATTCTTGGTTCGTTTCACGTTACGGGATGAACCTTTACAGAGGTTGCGCTCATAACTGCATGTACTGTGATGGTCGTTCGGAACGCTATCAAGTTGACGGAGTCTTTGGAGAGAATGTTGTAGTTAAAACAAACGCGGTTGAGGTTCTGCGCAGAGAATTAAAGCCAATTGGGCGACGCGTCAAGCTGAAGCCAAGCTACATCATGGTTGGGGGAGGCGTTGGCGATAGCTATCAGCCAGCGGAAGAGACGTATCAGCTAACCAGAAGAACCCTGCAGCTCCTATGCGAATACAGGTGGCCAGTGCACGTACTAACAAAATCCACACTTGTTGAAAGAGACCTTGAAATCCTAAAACGAATCAACCAGCAGAACAGGGCAATCGTAAGCTTCAGTTTCTCCTCCACAAACGACGAATTCAGCGCGGTCTTCGAACCACACGTCCCGCCTCCAAGCGAACGCCTGAAAACCCTTGCCTTCTTCAAAAGAAACGGAATTGCATGCGGCATGTTTCTTCTTCCTGTTATCCCATTCATAACTGATACTCCCGACGTGATCGCGGAAGCCTTGCGGAAGGCTCATGAAATTGGTGTTGACTTCGTAATCTTTGGCGGCATGACCCTGAAAGAGGGACGACAAAAAGACCACTTCTTCAATTCACTCCGAGAAAAACATCCTGAGCTTATAGCAAAGTACGGGCAGATTTATGGCGGAGCAGACAGGTGGGGACAAGCAACAGAAGATTACTACACCAAGATCAACTCGGTTTTCAACGAAATATCCAAAAAGTACAAGATCGCGAGACGAATGCCTCCTGCTCTGTACAGCGACATTTTACCAGAAAACGATTTGGTAACCGTAATGCTGGAGCAACTTGACTATTTCCTGCGGTTAGAAGGCAAGCGCTCTTCTTTTGGTTATGCTGCCTACGCAATCTCACAGTTGAACAAGCCCCTGTCAACCATGAAGAGTACGCTGAGAGAAATCAACGGTGTTGGAGAAAAGACGGAAAAAATAATTCTTGAAATACTGGAAACCAAAAACTCAGCTTACTACAACAGCCTAAGATAACTTGTTTTTACGCACGCGCATACCAAATAATCCAAACAGTTCATTGAAATCGAAACAGCAGTCATCTACGTTTTTACTAGAACTTTGTTTCAGAAGCTATTTATCGCATCTATCGCCTACTATATAAAGGCGAAATAGGAGTTATGAGTGATGCTGTTTGAGTAGAAAAGCCATTTTGATTATCTTTTTGGCAATAATTCTCGCAGGCTTGCTAGGTGTTATGTTGAAAGTTAGCACAGAATACTGGACAATTACAATTGTCACGACGGGCAACGGTAGCACAGACAAGACCTCCCAAAATGTGCTTGTTGGAATTGACCTTCAGGTGACTGCCTTAGCGACAGTCGTTGGGTCTGAATTTGACCATTGGGAATCGGACATAGCTACCATAAATGGCAGCAGAGTGAACCCGATAACGGTGCCAGCTCAACATAGCCAGAGCACGCATACTCTTACTGCTATTTTCTCATCTTCTGTACCTCTAGCCACGCTTAAAGAAAAAGCCGTCTGGATTATGAACGCGGCTTGGTCGCACTTCCCAACCAACAAAAAATACGTTCTCATTGACCATCTTGATGAGGTTGTGGCTGATCTGGAAAACAACAAAATCACCATGGCATTCGTTTTTGTTGGCTACTGGAATCCCGCAACCCAAACTATCGGCTACACCATGACGGACGCTCAAATAACAACTGCCATAAACGCTCTTCACGCAAGAGGTATCAAAGTGTTGGCTTGGGCAGAAGACAATGGACCGATGGACATCGCAAATGGCAGAGAAACTATTTACAATGAAATCACAACATGTATGAATAAGGGATTCGATGGATACCATGATGACATTGAAAGCTATACTGCTAACTGTGCTCACCAAGATTACATTGATTATCTTAACAATGCAACAACACTTCTGCACGACATGGGTAAACTGATGACTGCCGCAGTGGCCTTTGATTGGAAGCAGAACACAAACCCGTATCTACACATGGATTACATTGTGACCATGTTTTACACAGACCAATCTGCATGTGAAGACCCACAGGGAAGATGGTACTGGCAAGAAAACTTTGGACAGTTTAGGGGCAACAATAACCCGCCAGCTTCGCCAGTAATCATGGGGTTGATGAATTATTATGGCAACGACCACTCGTTAGCTTGGCAGTTAGACTGGGTGACAGACGAGCTTGCTTTAGACCCGCATCCACAGCTTACTGGCTTCAGCCTATGGCTATACGAGTACATGACAGACAGCGATTGGCAGACGTGGAAAGATTGGATAACTGCAGAGTAATACCAGAATTTCCATAATTGCTTATTCTGATGATGAATGTAGATTCTTTCAAACTTCTAACTTGAACGCCTCTGCTAACTTCTTTAAACCTGCCGGGTCAGCGCTTAGGATATTTCTAGCTTCTATGAATCTTTTGAAGTCTTCGGGCACTTCCACGAAGTCTAAGCAGTTTGAGCATTTTACAAATTTTGATGGTTGCCTCCAGTCAGTCATTATGCATTGCTTATTCACTTTGCAGTTTCCTTTTTCATCAAGGTCGTAGCCTTCGCAAACACGAAAAGTGTCAGGTGACAAATCATCAATCAAGATGATCTCGCCTGTTTTCAGATCTCGTCCCCACTCCATTTTTCCATCAACCATATGGAAGCCTCTTTTTAGAAATTCCTCATACATTATTTTGCCAATTTGCTTTGTTCTGTTTTTTGTGGTTTCCATTTCTTTTTGATTCATGATGCCCAGTTGAACCAAAGCGTCATCAACCATCAGAATGTCTGGTTCTCCTGCTTTGCCTTTTGCATAAAATTCTACAACATCTAATTTGTTTCCAGGAATCTGAGAAGGATATCGTCTCCACCAGCTTCCCATAACTTCATTTCTGAACACGGTTTCAAGACCGTAGATTTCATCGGACCCCTTGAAGTTTCCTGCCTGATTTGCTACACCTAACAATTTTGCTGGTTTTACAATCATAACATTTGAGTGCGCTCCTGCTTCTACAAAGTCTGTAGGAATGCCCTTTTCCTCAAATAACTCAAAAAAGTATTTTGTAAATTGACATGAGTTTTTTCCCTTACCAGGAATTTGTCCAACAACTTTGTCGTAGCCAGAATTAAATACGGGTTTTCCGTCCGCCATGTAACCTGTAGCGTCGTCTTTGAAATGAAATTCTAGATTTCCATCTGGTCTTGTAAATACATCTTTGGTTTTTCCTTGATAAAGTAAATCCACAACGATTCCCCCATGTTAAATGTTGTTAATTGGGTAACGCTGTTACGAAATTTAAGCTTGTTGTTAATTCATGAGTAATTAAATCGGTTCTCTAAAACGCATAAGGATACTTTTGAAGGTGGTGTCTGGAACCATTTATTTTAAAAAAATATAAGAACTATCAGAATAATGTGTTACCTGAAGTGAGTATAAACGTGCAAAAGGGTCGTTGCCTTTGCGTCTTAGCGCTCATCTTTCTGCTCATACTTGTCACGACCAAGTTTGAACCTGTAGAAGCCTGTTATAGTCCGCATATAACAGCTAATATAAGCAAAACCGAAGTTAACATAAACGAGACTGTTACTGTAACAGGTCATATATGTCCCCCAGAACCAAACGTAACAGTAAGGGTGATATTTACTAGACCAGACTACTCGTGGGTAGAACACTATATCTTAACTGATGCCCAAACAGGCGAATTCACCGTTACTCAAAGCCTCGATATGATTGGGTATTGGAACATATTTCCAGTATATGGTCACATGTCTGATAGACTGTATGCAAACGTGACCGACCCAGCCAACCCTCAAGCGCCATTACCGATACCTGAGCTAAAACCATACCGTCCTAACGTTCCCCTCATAGCAGCAGCCGTAATCTCATTAAGCATTGGAGTAGTAGCAGTAACAACGGGAAGAAAAAACAAAACCAGAAACATCAGTTCCCTAAGGTTATTTGTTCAAATAGGCGTTGTCTTCCTCCTTTTCTTTGGCATGTTTATTGATCACCGAATTATACCCGTACCTGCTGAACAAATTTCACCACATGAGTACTTAATCGCAACCGACGTGCTCGGTGTATCTATGCCAGACGGGTTTCCAGTTCCACTATTCGGATGTTATTACCCCTGCGGAAAAACCGTGACTTGCGCACTCTGGGAACTCCAAACATACATATACCCGTTCTGGGACACTGGACACGGCTGGGGAGTAGACTACGTCTCTTCAGGCATAATGAGGTTAGCCGTCGTCTTCGGCTCCGTAATCCTGCTGTCTGTCCTCCTCGGGAAATTCTTCTGCGGCTGGCTCTGCCCCTTCGGCTTATACATGGACGTAATCAGCCGGCTTAGAAAGGCGTTAAGGATAGAGCATCGAAGTTTTTCAGATAACTTCAACAAAAAGTTTCATCAACTTGGCTACGTGATCCTAGCTCTCCTCATAATCTTAAGTGTCATTTTTGGCTCGCAAGCCATAGCTGGCGCCCAACTGGTTCCTGGAACAGAAAAAGGCGGCTTTGTCTACAACTACTTTTCAGCGCCTTTCTGCCAAGTTTGCCCCATGAAGCCCCTATGTGTGCTGTTGGAAGCTTCAGTAGGACTTATGAGACCAGAATGGCTGGTTGAATCAACAACCGGTCAATTCTACCAATTGGGCTTCTACTTGACCTCGCTGAACCTGTTTGTGCTTGGCGTAGTCACCGTAGCCGCCTTCTTCTACCGGCGCGTATGGTGCCGACTTTGTCCGCTAGGCGCTTTAATCGCCTTGTTCAACCGTTTTCCCCCCTTCAAACGGTTTTCTGGCATACGCTTGGATAAGGTGGAAGAAAAATGCACTAAATGCGGCGTCTGCAAGAGAGTCTGTCCCACTCAAGTAACTGAAGTGTACGAGAAAAATGGCGGTGACGTGACCACTTCCAACTGCATCTTATGCATGCGCTGCGTTGAAATGTGCCCGTACGAGGACGCGTTGAAAGTAAAAATAGCGGGTAAAACCGTGCTCAAATCACGTAACTGGCTAGAATAAAATATAAAAACAAAGCAAATAGGATTGGAACAAACATGAAGAAGATAGCGCCAATCGCTTTAATGTTGCTGCTTCTTTCGATAGCGCTAATTGTAGGCTCAGAATTAGCGAGCTCAGCGTCAACCTTGACAGTAATCCGCATTCTACCCGACGGCAGCATAAACCCGGCTGATGTGCCGATTCAACGTAACGGCGACGTTTACACGTTCACCGACAACGTTTTAGCGCAGATTGTTGTGGACAGAGATAACATTGTAATTGACGGCGCAGGTTATGCTCTTCAAGGAACCTATAATGGAACACGAACAGACTCGTGGGTGGTAGGTCAAGGGTCAAATCAGGGATATAATGACACGTTACCTTGGACGCTAGGAATAGACTTGGCAAACAAAAACAGGCATAATTTAACCGTAAAGAACCTAAACATCCAATATTTTTACATAGGCATATACATCTGGACATCAAACAACACCCTAACTGGATGTGCAGTATCAGATAACATTGTTGGGATACTGCTTTCAGGAGACTCCAATACCCTAACTAGAAATTACATAGCGCGTAATGAAGAAGGCATATTTTTCGGCGTAAACAACCCTGGAGACAAACCCCTGAACATAGTTCTTACCCATAATAGCTTTGTTGATAACATTGTGCAGTTCAGCGGTTGTTTTTGCAAGGACTATAATACGACTGAGCCCATGCACACTTGGGATGACGGCGGAGAAGGCAACTACTGGAGTGACTATAACGGCACTGACGCTGACGGCGATGGCATAGGTGACACGCCCTACGTAATTGATGTTCAGAATCAAGACCGCTATCCGCTAAAGCAACTTGCGGCTACTCCACCGACTGCACCTCTGAAATTTCCGATTGAAATAGTGGTCGCCACTATTGTTTTGCTGATAATAGTTGTTGCCGCAGTTTTTTATAAAAAACGAAAGAAAAAGATAGAATCAAACCCGCAGATTTGAGACGGTTTCTTTGAATCCGCTCTTTAGATTACAAAATGTGAAGATTATGGCTGCTTATCAGATTTAATCTAATGACTAGTTGGTACAACACCCTATTTATCAGAACTCATTAATGGAAAAGTTAATAATAGATTACATTGTAGTTTCCAGTGAGGCAGAGCGAATGAATAATAAAATTTGGGGTTTGATTGCTGTTGGTTTTATCGCAGTTGCGTTAGCCACTATTTTCCTAATTGAGCCTTGGTTGGCTTCACCAGAACGTCAGCAGACTCTGGATTTTACAGTTAGCGGAACAAACGAGTGCCTTAGATTTCTAACTAAAACTGTTCAAACAGCTTATGTACCATTCAGGACTGGTGCAAACGAGAAATGGCAATTGACTATAAACTGCACAGAAATGCCTGGTGCGGGGGCTTGGACTGACGTGTATATTTACGAAGGCTACTGGGATGGAGGAAGCGACCACAAATGCGATTCCCAAGATATCTATCCAATTATAGACCAGATAGAAAGCATGGATTTTGAAATACGAACTAACAGTACTTTCACAGACATCTTTGGCGAATCCACCCCACAAAGCTACACAGTGTTCTTCATCTTTCCAGCAGGCGGGTCAGCCACTTTTCATATAACGCTAAACCAAATAAATCAAAATTTAACACGCGCTGTATGAGCTTGTTTATTTCTAAATGTTGCTTTCGCGTCACGTTTTTAGGTGCCTAATGTTAGGAAGAGCCAATAAACAAGCAGGTTGACTGCTGTTAAGACGCCGCCGATTTTTGCGAACTCCAGAAAGGTTATGGTCTCTCCGAACTTCTTTTCTGCGTTTTGTATTATTATCACGTTGCTTGCAGCTCCAAGAATCAACAGGTTCCCCGCGATTGTGCTTCCTGCAGCCAAAGCCATTAGTTCTGTTGTGGTGGCTCCCGCGTTCATTAGCAAGGGCAAATACAAAGCGACCAAAGGTACGTTTGAAATCAGCTGGCTCAGAAGAGTGCTTACTAGTAAAATTGCTATAATGGATGTTATGTTCAGGTTTAGTCCAGCAATTACCGATTGGAAGAAGCCTGATTCCCAAACGCTTTCCATCAGAACAAACATCGCCGCAAAAAAGACCAGCGTGCGCCAGTCGACTTTCTTAATCACCTCAACCCTCCGCCGACTAAAGACTACTATCAGCATTGCAGGTATCAGCGCTATGTAGGTTAGTCTAAAGTCTACCTGAATGTTCAAAAGAACAACAACGATTTTCACGGCAACTAAAACTCCCACTAAAACGAGCGCAATTTTGGAAAGAAGCGCCAGTTTATGATCTTTCAACGGCTCTTCAGAAAGGTCTATCACGCAATTTTGCAGGTCTTTCTTGTAGAATAACCTCAGCAGAATGAAGGCTATAAAAAGGTTAAGCACAGTCGGCAATATGAGGAAGCTGAAGAAAGTAACAAAAGGATTAGCAACGTTACCGTTGATTGCCACAAGCACGTTCTGTGGGTTCCCGATTGGGCTCATAACGCTCCCAATGGTGACTGCAAAGGCTAATGTGAGAAGCATGAGTTTCGGAGGCGCACGGCACTGTTTCGCAAGTAACATAACAACTGGTACACCGATTATTGCCAGGGTATCGTTCATCAAAAACGCCGAAGCTACGCCCATTCCGAACAAAACAGCTAACAATAACTGGTCAGTTGATTTGACTCTCTTGAACAGTCTATACGCCAAGTGAGATAGGTAGCCGCTTTCCACAAGAGCTTCTCCAACGATAAACATGCCCAAAAGAAAAAGGAGTACATCAACGTTTATTGATGCTAAAGCGTTTAACGGTGAAATCTGACCAGTCACCAAAACCGCGATTGCGCCGAACAACATTATTTGCCAAATCTGCAACTTGAAATTTCCTATTCGCCTAATCGCTATCAAAAC
>CAZUHG010000063.1:0-8287 GCA_964620515.1 uncultured Candidatus Bathyarchaeia archaeon | reverse complement strand
ATAAGGAAAGCGGAGAATTCCTGTTAAGCGGCATGGGTGAACTTCACCTTGAGATCACGGCATATCGAATGCAGGAAGCAGGATTAAAAGCGAAGCTCAGCAAGCCCATCGTGATTTACCGTGAAACCATCAGCCATGACTACAATGGTCGTCCAGTAATGGGCAAGAGCCCTAACAAGCACAGTAAGCTGTGGATAACTATGGAAAAACTGTCTGAAGAGGTTGTTGAGGCAATTAAGGAGGAGAAGGTTACGGAGATGCAGACTAGGGAGGAGCGCCAGAAGAACCTTAAAGCGTTAGGGTGGACAACAGATGACGCTCGAAGCGTAATAGCTATTGAAGAAAACAACATACTTGTCAACAGGATAAAGGGAAGACAGTACGTTGAAGAAGTTTTAGACCACGTGAAATCTGGTTTCCGTGAAGCAGTGCACACTTCAGTTTTGGCGAAGGAGCCTGCTTACGGTTTGAAAATTAACTTGGAAGACGTAACGGTTCACGAAGACCCAGTTCACAGGGGACCAGCGCAGATTTTGCCCATGACTTGGCGTCCAATATGGTGTGCGTTCCTGTTGAGCGACCCGAAGCTTTTAGAGCCGCTAATAAGTTTCGAATGTAAAGTTCCAAATGACTTTGTCAGTCCAGTTATAGCGTTAGTGCAGAAACGTCGCGGCAAGATCTTGGACATGACAAACGAAGATGACATGGTGATTGTCAAAGCTGAAATGCCCGTGTCAGAATCCTTCGGAATCGCAGACGAACTGCGCTCATCAACCCAAGGCAGAGCTTTCTGGGCGACGCAGTTCAGCCGTTGGGCACCAGTTCCAGAGCAAATGCAAGCCGAAACCATAAAGCAGATACGTGAACGCAGAGGCTTATCAGCGACACCGCCGAAACCAGAAGAATTCTACGAATCAGAATAAACTCAACCCTTCCCACATTTTCTTATATGCAATTCTCAATCTTTGCTCTATGTTCACGTTGACGTAACTTCGTCAATATTACGATAGTTTATCGTAGTTAATACTTCTGGGCAAGTGTCTCATTTTTTCTTTTGTTCTATTAGTTTTAGCAGTATGGCTTTGGCTGAGTGCAGCCTGTTCTCGCTTTGCTCGTAGATTACGGAACGCGAGTCCTCAATTACGTCTCCGCTTATTTCATATCCCCTGTGAATCGGCATATCATGCATAATGTACGCGCTGCTGCCTTTCAGCAGTGCACTGTTGATTTGGTAGGGCATCATGATTTTGAGGCGTTTCTCTTTCTCCTCTGCGAATTTCGGGTCGGTGAAGAATTCCATGTCAATCCATGTGTCCGTGTAAACGAAATCCGCATCCTTAACCGCTTTTCGAGCGTCTAACGTGGTTTCCCACAGCCCCGTTTTCTTTGCCGCTTGCATTAGTTCGTCGTCTCGTGCGTGCTCGTTGATTATCGGCGTCACCGTAGTCAACTTAACCCCCGTCTTGGTGCAGCCTTCAATCAGCGAGTTGCAAACGTTGTTGTGTATGCCTATGAACGTGAGCTTCACGCCTTTCAACGTGCCCTTCTTCTCTTTAATCGTGATCAAGTCGGCTATGGCTTGGCTGGGATGATACTTCTCGTCGCAGCCGTTTATCACTGGAACACGCGAAGCCTTTGCCATCCGCTGCAGGTCAGTGTTCTTCAGTAGCCGCGCCATGATTGCGTCAACGTTGCGCGACAAATACTGTGTCTCATCGTATATGTCTGCCAACGTAAAGTTCGTGGTCCTCCAGTCTATGTATAACGCATGGCCGCCAAGCTGGGTCATAGCTACTTCGAATGCAACCCTTGTTCTTGTGGAGGTTTTCTGGAAAATTAACGATAAAGACTTGTTTTCCAAGGTTTTTAAATACTTTTCAGGGTTTTGCTTGATCTCGATGCCCATGTCAATGAACGCGTTAAGCTGCTTAGCGGATAGCTCCTTGAAGTTGATTAGGTGCATTTTTCTGTTGCCTCTCTCACAGAAAGGTTGAACCTTGCTTAACGATTATAAGCTTTATGGAAAAGCTTTTTCTCATGAGAGCGTTTAATTGAAGTGATTAGGCAATGATTCTGCTTGTTGCTTCACGCAAAGACCCTGCGAGCTTGAACATCGCAAAGCAAATTCTTAATCACTATCCTTTCAACGTTACAGGCGAGGCTTTTCAGGAAAATCCCACTTTTTCAGCCGATATAAACAGGAAAAAAGTCACCTTCATAATGCTAAATGACGAAGCAGTAAACGCGCAGCACCTGCCAGACAACTTTGCCAACCTAAGCCTAATAGTCTTCATTTCACGGCACAGCAGCACAAGCGGCACACCCACGCTGTCCGTGCACACACCTGGCAATTTCGACGCAGCAGAACTTGGCGGGCTTCCGCGAAAAATTTCTGTCTCACCTGCCACTGCGATGCGAAACGCGTTAAAGGCGCTGCTGCTTTTCAAAGAAGGAATGAAGCTTGACTATGAAGTTTCTTACGAATGCACTCATCATGGGCCTTCGCTTGATGTGCCTGCCATGTTTGTGGAATTAGGTAGCTCACCGAAGCAGTGGCGTGATTCAAAAGCTGCAGAGGCGGTTGCCCACGCTGCCATGTCGGCGATTGGCAAATTCGACGTTTCTGAGAAGACAGCGGTTCTCGGCATAGGCGGAACACATTACAATCAACGGTTTACTCGCATGGCTCTAAAAGATGAAGCGGTTTTTGGTCACATGATTCCAAAGTACGCTGTTTCCTGTGTGGGCGCTGAAATGCTTCGTCAGTGCGTGGAAAAGACTTTGGAGAGGGTTGAGTGTGCACTTCTCGATTGGAAGGGTATAAAGAGCGTAGACAAGCCACAGTTGCTGAAGGCGCTGGAAGAAATTGGGCTTCCATACAAGAAGGTTTGATAGCTAACGCTTGTGCGCGTTGTGTAGTTATTGAAAATAGTATGGAGGATTGTTATAGAACAAAAGTGCACACGATATTTATCGTGCGCTCTGACTTTACTATTTCAGGAGAAGACAAATGAAGAAAAAAGGCTTTTTGATAATTAGTTTGGTGATACTAGCTGCAGTCGTGCCCCTGCTTGTCATTCAAGCGCAAGCCACTTTAAGCGCTGGTCCAGACCAGCAGGTTTACACGGATCAAACCACTATGCTTAACGGTACAACCACTGATAACGCCACCTTGATAATTCAAGTAATTTGGGATTTTGGCGACAACACCACGTTAGTGAATGGCACTAGCCCAGAGCTACTTAACGCAACCCACATTTACACGAAAGCAGGAATCTACAACGCTACTCTTATAGTCAAGTTCGCTGCCCCACTCAACAAAACTGAAACCGACACCGCCACAATAATAGTACTTCAAAACATGCCGCCGGTAGCCGATGCAGGACCAGACCAAATAGTTGAGCAAACAAGTCCTGCTGGCGCAGAAATTGTCCTTAATGCTTCTGCTTCATCTGACCCAGATAACGACACGTTGACTTATAACTGGACATGGGATGGCGGTTCCGCTGTTGGTGTCAGTCCGACAGTGCTCTTTCCAGCGGGAACAACTAACGTTACTCTCACGGTAAGTGATGACCAATTCAACGCGACGGATACGGTTAACATTACTGTTCAGGACACAACGCCTCCATTCGTTGATGCTGGCGAAGACGTGACAGTTGAGCAAGAAGCACCAGCGGGAACACAGGTTACTCTCAGCGGAAACGCAACAGATGTTGCTGACACTGAACTGGACTACATGTGGAGCGAGAACGGCACCCTATTGGGCAACGAAACAAACTTGACCTATACGTTCAGCTTGGGAACACATGTGCTAACATTGAATGCGACTGATGACTCAGGCAACACGGGAACAGACACAGTCACAGTCACAGTGGTGGACACTACTCCTCCAGAGATAACAGTTTCATTGACCCCTGATGATTTATGGCCGCCAAACCACAAATACGTGCAGGTAAAAGCAACTGTTACAGTTCAAGATGCAGGTGATCCTTCACCAACAATCACGTTTGTCTCTATTACAAGCAATGAACCTGATAACGGAAATGGCGACGGCAACACAATCAACGATATAGTAATTTTAGATGACTATACTTTCGAGTTCAGAGCGGAAAGATCAGGTAACAACGTAGGACGCGTTTATACAATAACGTATGAAGCTACTGACGCTTCTGGAAACACTGCACAGGCATTTGCAACCGTAACAGTGAAACACAACCAATAAACTTCTTTTCTTTTTTCTGTAATACCTTTTCTATTGTGGCTATTTCAGAACCTTGTTCAGTGAAAAAGGAAAAAATGAAAGGAGATTCTTGTTTACGCTAGCTTTTTCTTGTTTCCAAGTAGTCGGTGAACAGAAGTATTCCCTGTATTATGAAGTATAGCCCTACGATCCACTGTAGCAGGTCTGGAAGCAGAATTACGAGCACGCCGAAGAGTATGGCTATCAGAGCAAGTATTGGTTTAGACACTGTAACTCCGATTTTTTTGAGGCCTTTCTCTACTGTTTCAGTCATGTTTTACCTCCCTCGACGCGCTCTTTTTCGCATGTTCACACTAAATAATCTTTGGTCGTAAACCGAACAAGAAAGCCATTTGCACTATTTTTTCATAGAATTTCCTCTTTATGGTATGAGAAAATTTAGTAGTCGTGGAGCAGTTAGCTTTTAAATCTTAAAACTTACAGTAACGTTTATTATTCCTTAATGAAATGATGTGTGTCGGTAAATATGGGCTTAAGATCATGGTTATCCCAAGCAGCAAGAACCTTAAAGTTAGCGGTAAAGCCAGGAAGAACTGAGCTTTGGCTATCGATAAAGATTAGCTTGTTAGGTATAGGTGTAATCGGTCTGGTCGGTTTCGTGATTAAGCTGTTGTCTTTTGCAATAGGCGGCGCATCAGCCTAGTAGAAGGAAGAAGTCTATGGGAAAGAAAGAAGAGGAACAATTTTCGACAAAGATTTTCGTGGTCAAAACGACAACTGGGCAAGAGCGTAACGTGGCAAGGCTTGTCGCTGCGAAAGTTGAAATGACGCATGTTCCAATAAAGGCTCTACTTGTTCCCGACACGTTGAAAGGGTATGTTTTCATGGAGGCTGACGGCCCACACTTGGTGGAGGAAGCTATAGCTGGCGTAAGGCATGTGCGGTCTCGGATTCCTGGTTTGGTGAGTTTTGCCGAAATTGAACGGTATATTATTAGAAAACCAGTTATAGAAGACCTATACGAGGATGATGTTGTGGAGATAACTGGAGGACCGTTCAAGGGGATGCGCGCGAAAATCACACGTATTGATAAGTCTAAAGGCGAAGTTACGCTTGAGCTGCTGGAAGCCACGTTCACTTTGCCGATTACAGTTCATTCTGACTATGTTAAGTTGGTTGAAAAAGCAAAAACTAGGACTGGTTGAACGTAAATGACTGAGAAGAAAGTTGTAGAATTGCTCGTAAGCGGAGGGCAAGCAACGGCGGGTCCACCGTTAGGTCCTGCATTGGGACCTTTGGGCGTTAACACCATGGCTGTTGTGAACAAGATCAATGAGCTTACAAAAGATTACGCTGGAATGAAGGTTCCAGTGAAAGTGGCTGTTGACGTTGAAAACAAAACCTTCGAAGTTACAGTTGGCACTCCCACTGCTTCAGCGCTGATTGTGAGTGAATTGAAGATTGAGAAAGGTTCAGGGACGCCTAACACGGCGAAAGTGGGCAACCTCACCATGGAACAGGTTGTGCGCATAGCCAAGATTAAGGCTCCTCAGCTTTTGTCTCAGACTGTGAAGAGCGCCGCCAAGGAGATTCTTGGAACCTGCGTCAGCATGGGCGTTACGGTTGAAGGAAAAGACCCGAGAGAAGTGCAAGCGGAAATCGACGAAGGCAACTACGAAGAACTATTCAGCGAAAGCGAAAAATAAGCACCTATCGAAGAACATTATTATCAAACTTGTATTTTTTTCTATAATCTATTTCTCCATTTAGAAATGATGTAGTATACTGATCATTTTTAGCCTAGCGCAAAGGCAGCAATGTCAACTCTCGGTAGTGTGACTCCATCTCCATTATATTGTGTTCGTAATTCTTGCATGTCACGCAAGACCTCTTTTACCCTTTTCTCGATAGTTGAATCTGTGATGTCTAAGCAGCCTGCTTCTATGCATAACTCCCTGTAAATTCTCAAAAGAACTTTTCCTATTTGCTTCCACTCATCCTTTGGACAAAAGTTGAAGCAGAATTCTATTTCAGGCAAACTATTGGTAAATGAATATTTCCATAGTCCTCCACCCCAAGTGTCAAAAGTGACTTTTTTACCGCCCAGATTTCTCAAAAAAATGAGCATTGATTGTTCACTCTGCACATTGTAGAACTTCATTATGCGTATTGAGAACAATAATGTCTGCGCTATATCGCGAAAAATATTGTCAAAATAGAATAGAGTCGCATCAGCTCTATCCGAGACCAGAGATAATGCTGCATGAAAAAAACCATTTGTTCGAACTTTGTAAAATGCATAGTCATTAGATACGCATTCAAAGAATTTTCTTCTTACTTCAATTTCAATACAATATGGGAAACAAGAAAGTAGATACTTATTTTGTGGAGTTGGAAGTAGCCATTCTTCAACTTGATTAGTTGGACCAATAACTATCTCAACAATTGGTATTCCCGCTTTTCTAAAGTCCACTCCTTCTGAGGCTATAATGCTCCTTGCCTCATTCATGAATAAAGGTTCTTTTTGCCCTATTTTTTCCAAGAGCAAAGCAACTACTTTTCTTAACAATTCAATTTCATTGCTGAATGGAATGTACTCGTATTTTGAAAGGTCAATTGACTTATCATCAATTTCAACGGTTAAGTCTTGTTTCCCCAAGATATCATGTTTAAAAAAATACTTTCGTTGATTGTTTTCAAGTGCTAACTTCAGTTCACGTAATATTTCTTTCCTTTTGTTGAATCCAATTGTCATTAGCAAAATGAACTTGTGGCTTGCTTTAATCGCATTATCTATATAATTGCGCCATTCATCAGTCTCTTCTTTTATTGACTTCGGAATATCTTCTTCGTCAAGAAATGCGTTAACGCTAAAGTCACTAAGACCATTTTTTAAGTATCGCGCAAAGTCTTGCCCAGTTTTTGAATAATAAGATATGAAAACATCGTAAGTCTTGTTAACTGTCTCTTCTTTGCTCATTTTCACTCGTACAATAATTCTAATGCATTATTGTTTTAAGCGTTTAGCTCGCTCCCAGACTTACATTTTAGCTGTGAGTTATCCAAGTTTTTCTTGAAGTAAGCTTTTCTACAGTTCTCACATTAAGGTTATGGTTATTGGCTATTCTTCTTAACTCAGACAGAAGCTTTAGATAGCATTTGTTTCCAATGAAGCTGGTTAAAGATTCTCTTCCAAAGAATTCTCTCCACACATGAATATCGTGAATCCTATAGTTTTTCGGGTCATAAAAAGCAAGTATCGTGCTAGCTAACGCTGGACCTACGCCATAAAGCTTATCAAGACTTCTTACCCTGATGGCGTCAGCACGAATGTTTAGATTAAAAACATAATTGCCCGTTTGCTGATTACCTTGTCATCATTTTTGGCTACAAACTTCAAAACGCGCCCTTTTCTGTCAACTAATTCCTTAAATTTCCACTCGACCGCTTGATTCAGATCAGCGGAAGGTATTGAAATAGACTAAATTTAATAATAACTATGTAGAATATTTATTTTTGAGGCAAAAGGGAGAGTGAAATTTTGCCGATTAAAGAAACAAGTAGTGTGAAATTGGTAGTTGACGGCGCAACTGTTGACACACATTTTCATGATGCAAACGATGCATGGGAGAAAGCAGTTAATCGTTTAAATCAAGGTGCAACAAAGGCAATTGTAACAGAAGTTGTCACAATAGAAAGGACATAGGGAGTTGGAGAACCAACGCGATGCATCTATACTCCCTTTTTTTCTAAATAGCTATGACTATGATAAAGAAAAACATTAGCTGAAAATCAATGCCAAGAAAAAATGAAAACGAGGCTCAGAAGGAAATACTCTATGGTCTTTTTCGAACAGCTAGTCAGCACTAATCCTTTATAGCCCATTTATATAAGGGGGGTATAGGCTGATCAGAGCAGCTAGCCAGCTATAGTCTACGCAGTAGTTGACTCTATTTAAAAGGGAGGGGGTAGCTTTTCCGAGCGCTAGAGTGAACGTGAAATCAGCCAACATTCATTAGTGAAAGGGAAGAGTAATAAGCGAATATTTTTATAATTGGGTTCCAACTCCTCATTGGCATGAGG
>CAZUHG010000062.1:0-8396 GCA_964620515.1 uncultured Candidatus Bathyarchaeia archaeon | reverse complement strand
AAAGCAAATTCAAGAGTTCACGAGAAAACTGGTTGAAAAACACGTTGCAACCGCCACCAAAGCAATAAAGAACAAGAGCATACAAAAAGAAGTAGAACAAGTAATCAAAAAAACAGTCGATGAGCTTGAGAAAGTTCTCACTGGAATATTTTATGTCGGTGAGATTACACCTAAATCAAGAGATTACGTTTTGTCTTTCGGAGAAAGATTATCAGCGCCTATAGTTTGGGGCGCCCTACGCGACATCAAACTGCCAACACAATGTTTCACGGGAAAAGAAGCAGGCATAGTAACAGACTCGAACTTCGGAGAAGCCAGCCCACTAATGAACGTCACTGCGCATCAAGTACAAGAAAGGCTTGCGCCATTGCTTGAGAAAAAAGTTGTACCCGTTGTTACGGGATACATAGCTGCAACCCAAGATGGCGTTGTCACAACCTTGGGGCGCGGAGGATCAGATTACACAGCCACCATACTAAGCGTTGCACTAGCCGCGGACGAAGTCTGGATATGGACTGACGTAGATGGAATAATGACTACCGACCCGAAGATTACTCAATCAGCAAAAATGCTGCCTCAACTCTCTTATGGGGAAGCAGCTGAAATGGCCATTTTCGGAGCAAAAGCAATGCATCCAAGCGCATTGGAACCCGTAATCGAAGCGCAAATTCCTGTCCGAATAAGAAACGTCTTCAACCCTGAAAACTCTGGAACCCTCATAGCAAACGGTCAAGAAACCAAGTCAACAGAGGTCGTGAAGGCAGCAGCCTTGATCAGAGACGTAGCCATGATAAACATCAGAGGCGCAGCAATGGTTGGCGCACCCGGAAGCTACTCAAAAGTCTTCGATGTGCTGGGCAAGAGCAACATTAACGTAATGATGGTTTCCGCTGCAGTTTCCGAAGCAAACATTTCGTTAATAATCCGCCGAAGCCTGTTAGGCAGGACGCTTAGCACGTTGGAAATAGCGCTTATAGGCGGAGGCTTAGTCAGCGAAATCACTGCTGAAGATGACGTCTGCGTTGTCGCCGCCATGGGCGCGAACATGAAGGGCACATTAGGCGTAGCTTCAAGGATATTCACAGCTATGGCTCAAAAGGGAATAAACATCCGCATGATAGCTCAAGGCTCTTCGGAACTGAACGTTTCGTTCGTGGTCAAGGAGAAAGATGGAGAAGCCGCAGTCCGCGCTATTCATGAAGAATTTAAACTAGACCGAATCTAACAGGTCTGCTCCCTTTTTTGTCGCTTCAAAATGCAGGTTACATCCGGATAGGTGACTTACAGTTTTTGGGCTAAAATTGCGTTCCATGGTGATTTAACTTTGGTGAATATTTGAATATCTGCAAAACCAACATTTTGCATTATATTTCTGATTTCCTCCAGTGAGAGAAGTTGCACATGCGTTTGCTTAATCATTTTCGCATGCTTAATTTCATACACGCCGTCCTTCACCATTTCATTTACCATAAGCAGTTTTCCACCAAACTTCAGCACGCGCTTTATTTCTTGTAAGGCGTCAGAAAAGTTAGGCCAGAAATAATAGGTTTCAATAGCTGTTACGAGGTCAAAGAAGTTATCTGAAAAACCCATGTTTTCAACCGCCCCCTAGATTATTTCCACGCGGTTTTCAGCAATCAATCTCTTATTCACTTTTTTAGAATATTCAACCATATCTGCCGAATAATCGATGCCAAAAACTTTGCCTAGAACCGCTCGCTGGGCTAGTCGGCTAACGGTTTTGCCTCCCCCACAGCCCACATCCAAAATTACATAGTCGGGCTCAATGTTCACATGCTTTAATCCCCATAATGATAACGGTTTATGTCCACGATTCATTAATGCGGCAACGAGCCTACCGCGATGCCCCGTTGGACGTTTAAATTGATCCATTAACCCAAACATCTTTTGCCACCGTAACGGAATGCTCTGCGAACTAATTTTGGAACGGTTTAATTTCCATTGCCATTTTCATTTTTCTTGTTCTTGTGCAGTTCCGCCAGCTTCAGAAGGGTTTCCTTGTAAACCTGAATGCTATCCAAATACTCGCTTATGACAATATGCTCGTCTGTCCTATGATCTAAGTGCGAGTCTCCCGGTCCATAAGTGACTATGGGCAAGTTCATGGCTCTGCCGAGGATGTTCATGTCGCCTGTCCCAGTCTTCCGCAACAGCGTGGCTGGCTTGTTCAACACTTTTCTAACGGCTGCAGATAACGCATGGACTAACGGTGAACTTTTGTTCACTTCAAAAGGCTCCACAGTATCAGTAACTGTTGCCTTAACTGTGACCTTGGGATTACTCGCTTGATATTTCGTAATTATTTTTTGTGCCTCTTCAAAAACTTGCGCTGAAGTAAACTGAGGAGGAATCCGAACATCAATGTACATTTCGCTTTCGAAGGGGATTACAGAGTTTGCTCTTCCGCCAGTCACTTTGGTCAGGCAAGCGGTAACAACGTTAAAGGGGCTTTCCGAGTTTTCCTGTTTATCCAGCGCTGGGTAAGGGTATGCATTCTTGATTTGCTGCCAAAGCTCGTACGCCTTTTCAAGTGCATTCTCGTAAAGCCACGGCGTAGAAGAATGTCCTGTCTGAGTCTGCAAGATTATTTTAAGCTGAACCTGACCCTTGTAACCGATTGTTATATTTTCAACGCCGCTGGGCTCACCAAAAATTGCGTAGTCAGCTTCTATCCCCTGAGTTATCAGGTGCTTGACGCCTCGGCTTGTAGCTTCTTCCTCCACAACGCTGGCAACCAAGATTTTACCCTTGAACGCTGGATCCTTGACAACTTCAGACGCAGCCATAACCATCGCAGCAAGCGGTCCTTTCGCGTCCACGGCGCCTCTGGCATAAATTTTGTCTTGCTCAACCCGCAAGGGTATGTGCCCAGCGACAGTGTCCATGTGCCCGCACAAGAGAATGACTGGTTCGCCTTCGCCGACCACGCCAATCACGTTTCCGATGCCGTCTTTTCCAACTTGGAACCCCAGTTTCACCATTTCTTCCGCGAGAAAGTTGCCTATGGCTTCTTCTTTGCCTGACGGGCTGTAAATGCCCAGCAAGTTAGTTAGCAACTGCACCGCTTTAGTGCTCATTTTCTTCTTCCCCTATAACTTCGTCAAGGACAGCGATGGCTTTGTCAATTTGCTCTTTCTCGATGACTAAGGGCGGTAGGAAACGCAGAACGTTTCTGCCTGCATCCAAGATGAGCACGCCTTTGTTCATGGTTTTGAGTATTATGTTGCGAACGTCATAGCGGAGTTCCATGCCTAGCATTAAGCCTAAGCCGCGGACTTCTTTCACGATTTTATGTTTAGTCTGCAACTCTTCAAGTTTCGCCTTGAAGTATGCGCCCAGCGTCGCGGCTCTGTCCGCAAGTTTATCCTTCACTAACACGTCAATGGCGGCGCAAGCGGCTGCGCAAACCAGAGGGCTTCCGCTGAAGGTGGTTGAGTGTTCGCCAACAGTGAGGGAAGACATAACGTTTTCTTTGGCTACAGTTATGCCGATTGGTAAACCTCCTGCAAACGGTTTAGACAAGCACATCACGTCTGGAATGACGCTCCAGTGGTCGCATCCGAACAGTTTGCCAGTCCGCCCGAAACTCGTTTGCACCTCATCTAACATCAAGAGAACGTTTCTCTTATCGCAGAGTTCTCTAACGCTTGGAAGGAAATCGGCGGGTGGAACGCGTACGCCGCCTTCGCCGCGGATTGGCTCAAGAAGCACGGCGGCAGTCTTGTCCGTTACGGCTTCGGCTAGCTTTTCAAGGTTGTCAGGTGGAACGTGCTTGAACTCTGGAACTAAGGGTTGGAATGGTTCGCGGTATTTTTTGTCCCAAGTCGCGGACAATGCGCCCATTGTTTTCCCGTGAAAACCGCCCATCATGGCGATTATTTCGGGTTTGCCGGTGAATTTTCGAGCCAGCTTTATGGCGCATTCAACTGATTCGGCGCCGCTGTTTGAGATAAACGCTTTGTTCAAGCCTTTCGGCGTTATGCTCATGAGTTTTTGCAGAAACTCTGTTCGCTTGTTGTTGTAGAGGCTTGCGTGGCACGAAATGAGCGTTTCAGCTTGTTTGCAGATGGCTTCCACCACTTTTGGGTGCGAGTGACCGAGCAAGGCAACGCCGTAGCTGCCCATGCAGTCTATGTATTCTTTGCCGTTTATGTCCCAGACTAACGCGCCTTTGCCGCGTGTTATCACCACTGGGCGTTTAGCGAAAACGTTTGCCATTAACCTGTTTTCGAAGTTAATTGTATCGTACTCATTCACTTGTAATCACCGTGCCCGCTTCATGTTTCAAAGCAGAGGAGATAGGCTGCTTCCCAGCGCCTGACGTTACCAGTACTTCTTTGACGCCTTGGTTCAGCGCTTCCAGCGTAGCGTGAACTTTGGTGCTCATGCCTCCTCCGATTTTGGAGAGGACCTCTTTGACTTCGGTTGCGGCGATTTTTGGAACGCGTTCGCCCTTTAACATTAAGCCTTCAACGTCGGTTAGTAGGATGAGTTTGTCTGCTTTTAGGGCGCCTGCGACGATGGCTGCGGTTCGGTCACCATCCACGTTTAGCGGCTCAAAGTCTTGGCTGACCGCTATTGGCGTCACTATTGGCACATAACCTTTCTCAAGCAAGAGATGCAGCAGTTCAGTGTTAACTTGGGTAATCTTGCCTGTGTAGCCGCCGTCCATAACCTTTTTTCTGCCTCGTTCGTCAACTGCGATAAGTTTTGTTTTGCGTTCGGCTTTGAGTATGACAGCGTCAAGCCCGCTTAACCCGACAGCGTTGACGCCTTGGCCTTGCAGCGCCAAGACGATTTGCTTGTTGATTTTACCTGCCATAACCATGGTGTAGATTTCGATAGTTTCTTTGTCAGTATAGCGGCTTCTGAAACCTTCAGGTGAGATGATGAATTTTTGTTCTTTACCTAGTTTTGAGGCGATTTCAGTGACTTCGACGCCTCCGCCGTGGACGAGCACGATTTTGTTTTGTTTGGCAACTTCTTTTAAGTCGGCGACTAAGTCAGTGGATGCGCCTTCTTTGAGTATGCTTCCGCCCATCTTAATTACTAACAGCATAAGCTATCACATCGGATGGAACCCAGTGCTCTTGAGGCCTGTGGTTTCGTCTATGCCCATGAGCAGGTTTAGACATTGGACGCCTTGTCCTGAAGCGCCTTTAACCATGTTGTCCAAGGCTGAGAAGAGCAGAAGGCGGTTTGCGTGTTCGTCTATTTCGAAGCCGATGTCGCAGAAGTTTGTGCCCATGGTGATTTTCGGGTCAGGCAGTTGGTACGGTCCTTTCTGGTATTTGACTAAGCGTATGAAGGGTTCAGTTCCGTACATTCCTCGAAGTGCTTTCCAGATGTCCTTGCTGGCGACTGTTTGCTTGGGGAATGTGTGAATGGTTGCCAATATGCCGCGCACCATGTTTACTGCGTGCGGCGTGAAGGAGATTGTGACCTGTTCGCTTCCCAGTCCGTTCAATTCCTGTTCCACTTCGGCGATGTGGCGGTGCCCCACGACTTTGTAGGGGCGCACGCCGCTGAAACGTTCAGGGTGATGAGAAGCGATAGTAGGTTTGCTGCCGCCTCCAGAAGAGCCGATCTTTAGGTCTACCACAATTTTGTCTTTGTAAACCAACCCAGCCTTTACAATTGGTGCTAAACCTAGAATGGCGGCTGTAGCTTCGCAGCCTGGGCACGCGACGAGTTTGGCTTTTTTGATTTCTTCTCGGTGGAGCTCTGGTAAGCCGTATGCTGCTTCTTTAAGCATTTCTGGGTGTGCATGTTTCCAGCCGTAGTATGTTTCGTAGTCGGCTGGGTTTTTGAGGCGGAAGTCGGCGCTCATGTCTATGACTTTCAAGCCTGCCTCTAGCAGTTTTGGGACTAGGTTTACTGAGCCGCCGTGTGGTGTGGCTGTGAAGATTAAGTCACAGTTTTTTTGCAGCTCGTTCATGTCTTGTGGTACGAATTTTAGTTGGGTTAGTCCTCGCAGGTTTGGATGTACATTGAAAATGTATTCGCCTGCGCTTTGGCGTGAAGTAACCATAGTTACCTCTGCTTGCGGGTGCAAAAGGAGCAGTCGCAGTAGTTCTCCGCCAACGTATCCTGTTCCACCAATTATTCCAATTTTCAACTTTTTCACCTTCATGTTAACCTGATTAGATTAGGCTTTGAGCACCTTTCAATAGTGGTTCTGCCACGTTCATGCCAGCTATTAGCCGCGTGTGCTCCCAGAATTCTGGGCAAGAGTTGGCTTCGTGGAAGACCACTTTGTTCTTGTTTTTCTCTATGCTTTCTTCTATTATGCTTTTGACTTTCTTGTAAGGCTTGGTGCTCATGTAAGTTTGGAATGAGGCTTCTAATTTAGTGTTCCAGCTTGGAAAATCCCGCAGCCGAGTTTCGTCCTGCTTGATTTTTCCTACTTTTTTAAACTTCGCTTCTGCCTTTTCAAGTTCAGATTTAAGCGTCGCATCGTCCACGGTCTTGTTTTCGCCAACGTTAATCATGGCGTCCAACGCGAAAATCCACGCTTCAGCGTCTTTGCCGAGGGCTTTGCCGCATTTCACGGCCAACTCTCTGATGTACGTGGGGATTTTGGCGTCGAAAACCGTGTTGCCCAAGTAAGTGTTGGTTCGGAAGTCTTTGAAGCCGCCCCTGGCTAAGGCTACAGGGTGGCAGACGACGGGTTTTCCTTGTTCCTTGTATACTATTATGCGCATGTCGTAAAACCATTTCTCCACGAGTTCTTGTGCGGTGATGCCTACGGGATTTATTATTGACGGTTTAGTTTCTTGGATGCCAGTGACGAGTTGGTCGCGGTTTCGGGCGAGAATTGCGCCTTTTCCGTGGGTGCCTGCGTCGGGTTTTATCACTATGCCTTGGTCTAACGCTATTTCTTCCTGTAACAGGTCGGCGATGTCTGTTTCGTTGTGGATTTCTCTGCCGTTTTTCAGGGCGTCGATGGCGTCGCAGGGAACGTAAACCGTTTTGGGGATAGGGATTCCTGCCGCCCAGAAGTGCAGCAAGGTTCTCAGCTTGCTGTAACAGGTGAATTCGATTTGACTGGAGTTTATGGTCTTTTTGCCGAGCATTTCCATGAGGTAGCCTGCTTGGAGTCTGCGGTTTTTGCTTTGGGCTCTGTTCAGCACTACGGCGACATCTTTGAAGGCACCTGTGTAGTCTTTGCCTTTGGTTTTGGCGGTGAACCCGTTTTTACTTATGGTGAGGGCGATTTTTCGGAATGGAATATAAGTTAGGGGTATGCCTAGTTTTTCTGCAGTAAATTTTATGCCCATTTCATCGGTTTCTGAGCGTTCATAAAGAAGCGCTATGCTCATAGTTATCGGCACCCCGTAGAAAAGTTATAATTTAAAAAATTTTGGCAACGTTTTCATGTTTAAGGTTAGGAGACTGTTTGGTGAATACGGTTATTCGCCCCAGTCTTCTCCTTCTATGGTTAGTTCTTGAAGGTCGACGCATCCGCCTTTTATTTGCTTGACTTCGAGTTCTAGTCCGCAGCTTGGGCAGCTTAGGATTTCTCCTTTCTCAGCGTCTGCTGGAACATCGAGTTCAGCATCACAGTCGGGGCATTTAGTTTTGTGCATTACCTTCACCTCTTCTGGTTTTAACTGCGCAGTTTGTTTGATCATTTTTGCTATCCCATTTTAATTGTTGGAAATGTCTCTCTCATTAACGCGACTTTCTTTTAAATGTTGCGACTTATTTGTAACATATTAGGCTGTTAATGTTCCATTTGGCACAAAGTCCTATATTTAACCTGCTTACATTTTCCGAAAATGGCACAGCAAAGCGCAAACCGCAACGAAATCCGCATTAGACATACGCAGTGGACTACAGAAACCGTTAAATTTTTCCGCAGCCTATAACAAGCAGGGAACGGAGATGGATGACAAGGACAAGCAAATACTGAGCATCCTGAAGAGTGATGGGCGAGCTGGCTACGGCGCCATTGGCGAGAAGGTTGGGTTGTCCGAAGGCGCGGTCAGGAAAAGAATCAAAGCGCTTGCCGATTCAGGTGTGATAAGAAAATTCACGGTTAAAATCGGCGTGGCAGAAGGAGCTGAAGCTATTGCTTTGCTTGCGTCTAATCCTTCTTTTCCAACTCAGGAAGTCTCCAAAAGGATACGTGAGATTCCGAACGTGGAAACAGTCTACGAAGTCACAGGAGAATACGACATCGTGGCAGTTATCAGCGGCATGAACGTGGTTGAAGTTAACGAGTGCGTAGAGAAAATCCGCAGAGTAGAGGGCATAATGAAAACCAACACCATGATAGTCCTACGCAGCTGGTAAACCAAAGCCCGAAGACGCCACAAACACCAGAATATTTGGAGTTTAAATATGGAAAAAGAGAGGAAGTTGTTGCGTTT
>CAZUHG010000061.1:0-8960 GCA_964620515.1 uncultured Candidatus Bathyarchaeia archaeon | reverse complement strand
CGTTTTTTGTATTCTAGGAACATTTGGCTTTGTGTGTGGGCTGTTGGGAAAGGATGTTCTTGTGGGTGTCTGTTTAGGTAGTCTTGGAGTAAATCTAATGTCTGCTTTTTTAGTTTGTATGGTCTGCTTCCGTGTCTTTTTACTCCTTTTATGTAGATTTCGCCTTTTTCCATGTTTATCATTCGTCTGCTGACTAAGTGCAGTTCTTCGGGGCTGCATCCTATTTCTGCCTCAATGGTGAATATTGTTACATAGTTTTTGCTTGAGTTGTCTATTATTGCTTGCACGTCTCTTGGTAATGGGATTAATGGTGTGCCTTCTTCTACAATGTAATGGGGTTTTTCTCCGTCTTCGGTTTGCCATTTTAGACCGTATTTTTTAACATAGTGAGTGTATGCGTCTATGTACTTGTTTTTAGATGCGTTGCATAGTGGTTCTCCTGTTCTTTGTCCTGTTTTGTCTTTCTTTTTGAGTCGTGATATGTATAAGGCTACTTTCGCGGTGTCGTTAATGTTTGTCTCTGTGTTGATGTCTGATAGTTTATGGCCTATGCAGGTTACTGTATCTTCGTCTAATCCTTTGCTTTGTAGTCCTGTTAATAGGTCGTGTATTTTTTGGTTGCTGCTTGTTTGCGGTAGTAATTTATTTATCTTGTTCCATCTAAAACCTGATGTCTCAGTGCGGTCGTAGTCTAGTTTGGTTAGGACATCAGGTTCCCAACCTGACGACCCGGGTTCAAATCCCGGCGACCGCACCACTCAATTAAGGAAAGATTAAAAAAACAGCCAAAAAGTGGCGTTTAACTAAGGTGCATGTTTAAATCATGCGTTTTACGAGTTCGTTGATTTTTTCGCCACGGTAGCCTGCTTCGCCGCCTGCACTGTAGCTCTTCTTGGTTTTTCCCTTGAAGCCTTTGCTTGGAGGATGCAACTTGAACACCGGTTGCACGTTCGGCAGCTTCTGATACTCCGCTTTGCAGCTGGCTATTGCTTCGGCGAGCACATCTATCGATTTGTAACCAAGCTTCTCCACCGCTTCATCTGTCAGCTTCTTGCCGCCAGCGAGTCTTCCGCGCTTTTGCAGCATCAACGCCACAGTTTCTTTTGAGACTTCTCCCCAAGTGACATAATTCTGTACTCGGTACAGCATACCCATGTATGAGGGGCGGTTGTCAACGAGCACTGCATGGTTAGTTCTAGTTAAGCGGAGCATGTCAAGGGTCTCTCTGGATTCACGTTGAGCACTGACTGTCCCCCGAACCCGCACCACAACAAAACATTTCCGCTCAGCAGCTTTTCCAGTCAACTACCTCACCCAGTCCGCCTGTGTTATAAGACCATAAGTCTTCCGTAACCCATCAAAAATCGCGTAAGCGTAAGATGGCACAGTCCGCGTAGAACCACGGCTTCTAACCCAAAGATCTTTCACGCCCGCCAAGCCCAAAATCACCTTAGCTACTTCGCTTGCCACAAGCCCTAAACCTCTCGGTCCAGGAACAACAATCACCCGCACACCACCACATTTTCCTTCAATTTGGAAAGGCACTGAATGAGGTTTTCCGCAACCGCACTCCCAACTTCCACATCCTCTTTTAACGGGAACAATGTTTAAACGTGCTGACGCAGCGGCTTTCTCAATCGCAGTTCGAACTTGACTGGCTTTTCCAGAACCTAAACCTATGTAGCCATCCCTGTTTCCCACAGCCACAATAGCCTTAAACCTTGATTTCTCACCTGCATCTGTTTGCTTCTGAACCAAGTTAACGTTTATCACTTCTTCCTGCAAATCAGGAATTAACGCGTCAACAATCTGGTGTTCAGAAATTTTCAAGCCACTCAAGAAGACCTCGTCAATGGACGATATTCTGCCTTCTTGAATCATCTTACCTAACCTTGTTTTAGGAACCCACGCCTCTAAACTTTCTGTTTCTCTATCACTTCGCCTATCTCTACGACTCATGCTTTCTTGTCACCCTTCTTAAATGAACTAATAATGTCAGCTTTCACCTTGGCAAAATGTTCAGGAAGCTTCTCAGGAGAAAACTTTTGCTCCAAATACTTAGAAAACTTGGCTGAGTAAATTTCAGAACCCGACCCCAAACTTTTCCCGTATTCTGCTATGTGCGCTCCTTCTGTTCGCTTTTTAACAATTTTCTCTTCAGTATGAGGAACATCAACACCAGCATCTAAAACTCCGCTCAAAGTGGCAAACACCTTTGCACCTTTAGTTGGCGCAGTCAATCCTATATCCAGAATAGCCTGATCTACTCCTTTGGTTTTGGCTTTTAACCCACAGAGCAAACCCGTCAGGTAGGCTGCTGGAACATTGCCCGTTGAAGCTTTCCAACCGTACTTTTTCTTCAACTCTCGGCTATGCGCTGAAGCCAAGACCTCGTCACCGTATGGCTTGGCAATGACTATTTGTGCAGTAGTGTTCTTGATCGCACAACGAGTTACAAGTCGCGGTTTACCAGAAAGAATTAAAGCCCTTCGCGCTTTGTAATCAGTTTTTCCTTCTCTTCTTCGCCTAAGCGGAACCCGATAACTAGAACCTCGCGCCATCAACGTTTCCTCCAAAGATCATGAGCTTTCAAATAGCGCTCCAAGTCGGCAACCGACTCAAACCTTCCGCTACCAGCCACACTGTACATTTTTCTGTAAGTGGTTTCGGTGATAACTCTGGTTGCTTTTAACTCGCGGAGCCTTTTCCTCAAAGAACGAATTCTACTCATCCAAGCTTCTTTCTTGGAAATCTTGGCGTGACCAGCACCGGTTTTGCTGCCAGCACCTTTACGCCGACCTATCCTTTTCTTTCCCTGAATTGTTTTTGCTCGAGCACGGCTTACGCCTTTTTCAGGCAAAGACGCGATGATTTTTTCATGAATAAGCTTTTTAACTTCTTCACGGGTTATGGCTGCTTCAACATCATCCATCCGTTGAGGGTCAATCCACACCCGATTTTGACCGACTTTCAGTATTTGCGCTGCCAAACGCCTTTGACTACTAAGTTTGGTCACTGTTTCTCGGCTCCTTTCTTAGTTTTAGCTTTCTCGCGTGCCCTTTTCGGTTTCGTCTCTTTTTCCGCAGGTTTCTTCTCTTTCTCTGCAAGCTTTTCTTCTGCTTCCTCTGGTTTCGCCTCTTCTTTTTCTACTAACTCCTTGGCTGGCTTGAAGTTCAAAATGAAAACTTTCTTCTTCTTTGCCTCAGCTATGATCTGAACCCGCTTTTTCTTGCCAACTGTGTGGGCGATTCGGGCAGCTTCAGTTTTCGGATTAATATTAGATACTTCTGCCGCGTTATGCACCAAAACTTCCTTGTATCCAGATGGATGAAGCCCCCTAGCAACTGTTGGCCCTTTGTAGCCAACGCTCACGGTGGGCGGCCACCCCTTAATCTTCCGTCGCATCTTATGATCTAAGCCACGGGGTCTACGCCAGCTTTTCTTCAATTTCCCGTATCGCCAGCTTTCTGACCGAGCAAAGTCGGGCTTCTTGTTTTTAGCGCGTTTTCTAGTTTTTAGCGCCTTTTGTGGTAGGGATACTTTTCTTTCTGCCATTACTCCATTCCCTCATTTTGTTCATACACGTATATGCCGTCCAAGAAAACGCGCGGATCTTTCTTCTTTACTTTTGTAGCTTGTTCGATGTTTGCGGCGGTTTGACTCACATCCTCCAAGTTTATGCCTTCAACAAGTATGTCTTCGCTTTGAACGTTGACCTTAACGTCACCGATTATCTTTACCTTTCTGGCTCGTCTTTCGCCAGTAAAGTTTTCAATGATAACAGTTTTTCCTTGAACTTTGGCGGATATTGGGAAGTGAGAAAACACGATTTTGAGCTTGTAGGAAAAGCCTTTTTCAACGCCGACGATCATGTTTTGAATGTGGGAGTATATCGTGCCTACGAGAGCGGCTTCCTTTTTGCGAGGCCACTCAGCCCAAACGCGAACTGTTTTACCGTTACCTGCAAGCGATATGGGAACGTAAGAAAAATCACGCGTCAAAGTGCCCTTAACACCTTTAACTGTGACGTTCCGTCCTTCAATGGTCACTTCTACGCCGTCTGGAACTTGAATGATTTTGGAGATTTCTGGCAGCCTCATCAAAAAACACCTAGCTAATAAACGAAAGCTAACAGCCTTCCTCCCATGTTCTTTTCTTCGGCTTCCCTGTGGGCTATCACGCCTTTCGAGGTTGAAACAACCATTATTCCGACATCTCTTGACGGAAGGAATTTCTTCTCCCAATTCTCGAACTCGCCAACTCTGACGGCGAAGCGCGGCTTAATAGCGCCACACTTGTTTATCCTGCCCAAAAGCTGCACTTTGAACTTGCCTGAACGACCATCATCAATAAACTCGAATTCTCCGATGTACCCATTAAGCTGCATTATTCTTAATACGCGACCTAAAAGCTTGGAGGCAGGGCTAATTATGCACTCGCGCTTGTTACGCAACTCATTGTTTATGACCGTTATCAAGCCATTTGTTAAAGTATCCATCTTGCTGCCTCACTACTCATATTTTTTAAATCCAAGCTTGGGCGCTGCTTCCCTAAAACAGTGCCTGCATAAATATAAATTGTAACGTCGGATAATGGGACCGTAAGAACCACATCTAACGCAAGGCCTTGCTCCCTTACCATATTTCCGTACTTTTTTCATTTGCTGTTTTCCCATACAGTCACACTCTACTTTAAACGATTTCTACTCCTAAAGTTTGTTTGATGAAGGCAATTGACTCTTCAGGCGTTAACAAATGTTTGTGACCAATGTGCGTTTTCTCTCTTTTTCGGGTTTTCACGCGGTGTCCCGGGCGATTCACGGAGACACACACATCCATGCCGAATATTCCCACATCAGGATCATATTTCACACCCACTATCTCAATGTGTTCTTTTAGGCCAAAGGCAAAATTACCTTGCCTGTCAAAAGACGAGCGAGAAATTTTGTTATCAACAACAGGCAGAACCTTCTTAAGGAAGTCAATCGCCGCCTGTTTTCTCAGCGTCACAACACACGCAGTTGATTCGCCTTTTCTTAGGCCAAAGTCCCGTATGGTTTTTTTGGCTTGTTTCTTAACAGGTGTCTGATCTGTCAACTCCTTCAATACTTTAGAGGCTTTCTCTAGTGGTTCGCCTGATTTTCCAACGTTGAGGTTGACGACAACCTTCTCTATTCTGGGTTTAAACATGGGCTGCTCTTCCCACTTCTTTATCATCGCATCCTCAGACACTGGTAGTTGCCTCCGGCAGAGTTATTAGAGATTTGGCGTCGCCTATAGAAAAGACGAAATCTAAAATTGTTTGGTAGCGATTGCCTTTTTCGTCTTCGATTACTACGAGGGCGTTTCTGCGTTTCTTTGCTTCAGTCTTTTCGATCTCGACTATTCTACCCTGTTTCCCAATGTTTTGTCCGCCTGTTATAACGGCTAAATTGCCTTTCTTGGTTTTCAGTCGCTCAAGCACTTGTTTTTCTGGAAGACCCAACTTCAAAGTGCCAAAAGCTTCGTAAACGACTTTTTGCGGGCTTTCAGTATCTTCCACGTTTACAAGCATATTTGACCCGTCGTGGAGAGCAATTTGCGAAGTCCCATTCTTGACTGTTGTTTTGTCTTCGATTCTGAAGAGAGTGAAATTTGCTTCTTCTTTACTGATCGGGAGAAGGAATAGACCTTTATGCGAAGGCATTACCCTGTAAAAACTGTTCAGGTTAGGAATTGAAATAACATCCATCAAGCCGACTGGGAAATTGTCTTTGCGCCTGACTTTTCCGTCAACGTAAACGTTGCCTTGCGAGATTATCTTCTTGGCTTCCTTTCCAGTCTCAGCTACTTTCAGAATGTTGCGGAGAACAAGTGAGAGAGGTAAACACTTTTCGAGGGAGTGAGGTCCAGCTGAAGGCTTCACTGTCCATTGAAATTCTTTTCTGTGAATCGGCCAGAACCTTGGAGCGGGCTTTCGTTTTAATCTTACAGTTTTTCCTTTCTTACCCAAACTATGTGCCCCCTTTCTTTTTGGAAGCCGCAGTCTTTCGCTTTGCTGGTGCTTTTTTCACTGCCAGCGGTTTCTTTTTTATTTCAACAGGCTTTTCTTCAGCCACCGGCGGCGCTTTCTTTTTCTTCTTTACAGCTGCTTTTTCTTCAGCTGCGGGTGCAATTTCTTTCTTCTTTTTTGTAACGGGCTTTTTCTGTGCTGCTTTAGGTTTAACTGCCGGCGTTTTTTCTGGAAGTTTCTCTGCTGCTATGGCTGCGACCTTCGGTTCTTTAACGGGTTTTTCTTTTTCAACTTCAACTGCTTTCTTTGGAGGTTTCTCTACTGCTTTAACTACTTTCTGTTCTTTCTTAGGTAGTTCCAATTCCTGCTTTCTGTCAACAATCGCTTTTCGCCATTTGTCGTCAAGCTTCAAGGTTTTTATCATAACCTTCGACGGATGCAGTGAAACAAATATGTTCGTTCCATCAACCTTCTCGCGTGTTAAGCCCTCAAGGTATATGCGGTATCTTTTCAAGTCCACCCTGCTGACTTTTCCTTCGAAGCCCACGTGGTCTCCGCGCATTACGCGAACGGTGTCGCCTTTCCGTACTGGAAGAGATTTAGCGCCCTTTGACGAGATGAGTTCCTGCGAAAGGGGAGCAGCCATAAACTTGTGGCGCAAGTGAGCGGGTGCGTTATAGAGACGTTTGCGCTGTTTTCGCGGATTTTTTACTGATTTTGTTGCTTGCATACCCTTTCACCTACACTATTATGCTTGAGGCACTTGCTATTCTTGGCCATCTTTCAGCAGCCTCTCTTGCTACGGGACCGCGAATTTCTGAACCTTTCATTTCACCATCAGGAGTTATAATCACCGCTGCATTATCTTCAAACTGAATCCAGATGCCGTCAATTCTTCTGTAAGCCTTCTTCTGTCTTACAATCACCGCTTGGAAAATCTTTTTTCTCATGTCTGGTGACCCTTGTCTAACAGAAACAGTAATCTTGTCGCCTACAGTGGCGGATGGATAACGCCTCAATCGACCTTTATAGCCTATTGCTTGAACTAAGCGCAATACTCGCGCTCCAGTGTTATCAGTGCATCTTAATATCGAGCCAGCTAAGAGACCTCTCGTAACTTTCTGTCCGTGTGAAAGCATTCCCTTTGCGATAAGTGCCCTTTGTTTTGCCTTCGCTGCCATCTTACTTCGTCTCCAGTTTCTCCACAACAACGAAGGCTACTGTTTTGCTGATGGGGCGGCATTCCGCGATTCTTACTCTTTCGCCTTCCTTTGCATCTATGCACGGCGGATTGTGCGATGGAATGTGACCGCGCCTTCGCTCATACCTCACGAATTTAGGGGAGAATTGAAGGTACTCGCGTTCCACAACAACGGTTTTATCCATCTTTGCGGTGACGACGATACCGTCTAAAATACGACCTCTCACAGGTAGTGTCCCATGGAAAGGACAATTTCTATCGTTACAAGATTTTTTAGGTTTCTTAAAAGTTAGAGACATTACCAGAACCTCTTTACGCTTTTTTTGAGGCGGTCTTCAGGTCTTCCAACTAAAAGTCTGCCGTCGATTTCAACGACGGTGCCGTCGGAAAACTTGAAGTTAAAAACTGCCGAGTTTTTTACTACACTTTTCGGTTTTCCTTCATGTAGAATCGTGAAAGTGTTTTTTGTTTCGTTGATTATGTTACCGTGTATCCCAACATAGCTGGTATGTTGGCTTTTGGCGATTTTTCCTTCAGTCCCTATGAATTCGTGACGTATGATGTCTGGAGTTACTTTCACTGGGTTTTCGTCTCCTTTTTACCACTTTTTTTCGCGGGTTTTTCTTCCTTTTTTCTAAGCCCCAGTTTGTCTTCATTCTCTATTGTGAGAATCTGAGCGACTGTTTTGCGCAGTTCTCTTATTCGAGTGGGGTTCTCAACGGCGCCGCCAGCTCTGACCATGGTTTTCAGTCTAGCCAGTTCTGCCCTGAGCTCAGAGACTTTCTTGTCGCGTTCTTCAGTAGACAGGTCTTTGATGTCTTTTAGTCGAAGGATAGGCATTTACTTTTTTGCCTCCTTTTCTGCGGCGGGTTCTTTCGCGTTCTCTGGCGGTGTTTCGCCAGCAAGTTCGCCAGTTGTCTCTTCGCTGGGTGCTTCTTCTTCCGCGTCCACGTCTGCATCGGCTTTTTCTTCAGCTGCTTCGGTTGGCTCTTCAGGCAGTTCTTCCACGTTCACTTCTTGCTCTGAAGTTTCCGCTGGTTTTTCCTCTTTTTCTTCTACTTTTTCCTCAATGCCCTCAGGCGGTAGCTTAATTTTGATTTTGTCTGGAAACTGCGCGTCTGGAGGCATTAGCTTAACTCTCACACCGATAATGCCAGGTTTAAGTTGAACATGGGCTTCGGCTTTTTTCATGTACGTTAATGCGGGGTCGCCACATCTCGGGAAGTAGCCTGCGCGGAACTTTTCGAAACGTGCCCTTTCGGTTCGCAGTTTGCCGCTTATCACTATTTCCACGCCTAAGGCGCCTGCGTCCATAACTTGGTTTAGAGCCCAAAAACCAGCGCGTCTGAAGTGAACACCTCTCTCGAGGGCGGATGTTACACGAGACGCAACTACAGAGGCGTTGAATTCGGGGACTTCGATTTCTGAAACGGAAATTTGCGGGTTTGAAATGTTAAAGTTTCCTTCTAGAGTCGTGGCGAGGTCTTTTATTGTTTCTCCGCCACGTCCTATTACTATGCCTGGTCGCATGGCGTAGATTACTACGTGGGTTCCCAGTGGGGTTTTGGAAATGTCAACTCCGCCGTATCCTGCGCGTTCGAGTTTTTTTTGGAGGAATTCGTCTATTTCTGTTTTTTTGATTGATTCTGTTATGAAGCGTTTGACGATGGACATTAGGTTTGTTCCTCTTGTGTGGGTTTTTCGTTTAGGACTATTTCGATGTGTGTGGTGGTTTCGTATTTTGGTGAGGCTCTTCCGTGTGCTCTTG
>CAZUHG010000060.1:0-9725 GCA_964620515.1 uncultured Candidatus Bathyarchaeia archaeon | reverse complement strand
GAAGCGTTGAAGACGGCTGGTTCAGCAGCTAAGGTGTGGGTGATGCCTCAGGGCACTTTCACGTTGCCCGAAGTCAAAGCAATCGACAACACATAAGTCAAGCCATCAGGTGTAATGGAGAATTAAGCATAAGCTTTAAGTTTGATTTGGATTTCTCGTTTACGAAGGCGAAGATATGCAACAGACGTTCAAGCTGCGCAAATTCGCGCCAGATGACCTGCAGAGCGTAATGCAAATTAACCGCGTTTGCCTGCCCGAGAACTACACAGACTTCTTCTTTATTGATTTGTACCAGCGGTTTCCTGAAACCTTCATTGTAGCAGAGGAAGACGGGAAAATAGTCGGCTACATAATGTGCCGCATCGAAGTTGGCTTGGCAAGCTTCGGGTTAGGCGGCTTGATACGAAAAGGCCATGTGGTTTCAATTGCGGTTTTGCCGCGGGGCAGACGCAAAGGGGTGGCACAGGCATTGATGAACACGGCTATGGAGGGCATGTGCTATTATAAGGCTAAGCAGTGCTACTTGGAGGTCAGGGTGACTAATGGAGCGGGTGTTGCGCTTTACAAGAAGCTTGGTTTTGATGTGAGCCGAACGATTGACGGGTACTACTCAGACGGCGAAAACGCCTACGTGATGACCAAAAAACTGTAGTTTTGTAATTTTTGTTTTTTTCGGTGGTTGCAGAAAACAAAGTGATAACTTTTAGTAACTTCTTGTTCGAAAAAATTGCATGGAAAGAGAAATATAGTTTAAGGTTGTTCTTAAGCGTATGTCAGCCGACCCCGCAATTTCCATAATTTTTCAGGTTGGGTTGTTAATTGTTGTTTCCTCGCTTGGTTCCGAGTTGTTTAAGAAGCTCAAGCTTCCGGGTGTAATCGGCGCTATTTTAGTCGGTCTTTTTATAGGAGGTCCCGGTGGGCTGGGGCTTGTCACTGATTTGACTGTTATTAATTTGCTTGCAGTTTTAGGCTCAATTTTGATTCTGTTTACAACAGGGTTGGAGTTTGATGCTTCTGCTTTTTGGAAAGTGGGTAAAACAGCCTTTCTCCTTACCACAGTCGGTGTTATTCTTTCGGTATTGCTCGGCTACGGAATTGGACTTGCATTAGGTTTTTCATGGCAAGCGGCTTTTCTTTTAGGTGCTGTTTTGGCTCCCAGCGGAACGAGTGTAATAGCAGCAATGCTTAGCTATGAAGGTGCAGTGGATACAAAAGTTGGTTCTACTTTACTTACAGCGATAGTGCTAGACGATATCGAAGGTATCCTAATACTAACAATAGCGTTAGGTGTACTCACCGAAGGAACATTTTCAGCAACAAGCTTGCTTAGCGTTGGCTTTATCGCGGCTCTGTTTATTCTTGTATCAATCTATATAGGCAGTAAACTCTTGCCTTTAGTAATAAGAAAGGTGGAAGGATTCGTCTCTGACGAGGTTCTTTTTATTATCCTTCTCGGCTTGGGTTTAATGTTAGCTTTTGCTTCAACCCAGGTTGGATTAGCAGCTGTAACAGGGGCATTCATAATGGGCGCAATCATTCCTTACCAAAGAGTAGGTAAAAAGCTCGCAGAAAAAATTTCCATGATGAAAGAAATTTTCGCCGCCGTCTTCTTTACCAGCATAGGCTTAGTGATCAGCCCAATGGGCATGTTTACTGTTCTCCCAGTTGGCTTGATTATTCTTGGAGTGGCTATCTTAGCAAGATTTTCCGGAGGCTTAATTGGTGGACGTTTAGCAGGTTTTCAGGGCAAGACCCTATGGACATTAACAATCGGGCTTGCCGTAAGGGCCGAGATGTCGTTTATAATTGCTTACGAAGGGGTAGCAATGGGAATCGTAGACACAGATTTCTTAACTTTAACGGCAATCGCGATCATCGGCTCAATGATAGTTATCCTTCCACTTTTTTCAAAACTTGTTAAAGGTAATTCAGACCTGAAAACGGTGGGAAGCACATACAAGACGGCGAACGAAGACGGCGAACCTTAATATGTGATGACTAAAAACTGTAAAAACATGAATAATTTTTGTCTTTGGAAGAAACGTGCATCTAAATAGCTGTAAATGTTTTATTGAGGAAACCAAAATATAGGCGCACTCAAGTAATGCTGTATTTTGAAAGGAGTGTAATGAGAATGTCAAAAAGAATCGCTATGATAAGTCAGAGAAAGAAAATTGCGCTTGTAGCCCATGACCACAGGAAACCAGATTTGCTCGAGTGGGCTAAATTTAACAAGGGCACTCTGCTTAAGCACGAGCTTTACGCTACAGGAACGACGGGCAAGATTTTGGAGCAAGAGTTAGGTGCAAAAGTCACTGTTTTCGAGAGCGGTCCTTTGGGCGGTGACCAGCAGATAGGCTCGCGCATAGCTGAAGGCTGCATAGACTTCTTAATTTTCTTCTGGGACCCGTTAGCGCCTCTTCCACACGACCCTGATGTGAAGGCTTTATTGCGTATGGCTGTGGTGTGGAACATACCTACCGCTTGCAACCGAGCTTCAGCTGACTTCCTCATATCTTCACCGCTGATGTGCCAAGAATACCCGCGGCTCCTGCCCGACTATGACAGCTACAGGCAGCGGCTCAAAAACCAATATTGATCAATGTGCCTTTGGTGTAGGGCACAAACTCCCTGACCTGCTCAATCGCCGTTTTTCCAACTTTTTCGCGCTGCTCCTTCGGCAACTTCACCAGTAAAGCCTGCAGAATTTGCTTAAGAAACGCTTTGTCCGCTGAATCGCCAGGCACAATAGTCACGTAAACGTTTGTTTTGGCTTTCACCGCTTCCACGGGACCTCCTATGAAACTCGCTTTGCCGTTTTCAATCACGCCGACCGCCAGCTTAAGCGGCACGTTGCGCATCCAGTTTCGTTTTCCGTTAACTGCGAAAGCGCCGTGAGGCACGTACTCGCCTGAAGGACCGCTCTTAGTCAACTGGCTGGGCTTAACCCAGTAAACATCCGCTGAGCCAGCGCCTTCGCGCCAAGCTCTGGAAAAAGCAGCGGCGAACTCGCCAGTCTCACGCAACGCTTGGTCGCTGGGGGTTTTGCCTTCAGCTTTAACAACGACAAATGGCGCGCCTGCAACATCAGCGTGAAAAACCGCCTCGTCAGCGCCAGCGTATTTTTTGACGAGCACTTCGTTGCTGACAGCGTCTTTACCCGCCACCACCAAGAAACCGTCTGAAGACCTGAACCAGCGGAACTTCTCATACCACTCCTTGCGCTTCACTTTGCGCTTAACAAGCTCTTCCATGACTTCCGTAGGCTTAACTGCTTTCTCCTCAGCTTCGCTTATACTTTGCTCAATCTCAGCTAGCTTTCTGCGAGACTCTTCTACGGCTGTTAACGCGCCCGCTGATTTCTGCTTCGCCTTTTTCCCACGCTCATAATACTCAGCGGCGTTTTCAAACAGTGTTCTGCGCAAGTTTAAGCTGAAACGCAGGTTATCCACGCAAACGTTAACCAATAGGTTCCGCGAGTCAAAAGAGTCCACAAACGATTCTTTTTTAGCCGCTGTGATTTCCGAAATAAGGAGGTGCCAGTCTTTTCCTTCCCTCCTCGCCATTGCGAACCTGTCCAGCAACGCTTGAAACTCGCTGGAGTGCGCGTAAATAGCGTCGCCGACGCATCTGTCACGTTCAGCCTTAGCGTCATCTTCGCGCAAGGATTGTTCCTGCTCAGCAATAACTCGCTTGAGCCTCTCCGCTTCCTGCTTTAACTTGTCAACTTCTATGCTGGCAACTGCCGACTCAGCAGCCGTGACTTTCAGGTAAAACTCGTCTAGCGCTTCATCAAAACTGCTATAAGGTTGAGACCGGAGAGCTTCGTAACGTTTAAGCTTGAACGGCACGACATCTAGAAAACTGCCCTCTTCAGCTAAAACTATGTTAGGTTCCGTCTTGAAGCTGGAAACGGTTGAAAGTAAATTTTGAAGACCATCGTATATGGCGTTAATTTCTGAATCCGTGAGGGCGTTGCATTGTTTGGTTTTTTCAACGTTAGCTCTAAGCAGGATTTCTTCCGAGTAAAAGCCGCCCACGCCCAGAAAACGCGCCATCGCCCGGACAACTTCCACATCTCCAAAGTCCTTCAAAGCATGCTCCAACTCTTCCCCTGTCACTTTGAAAGGGTTCTTACCGCTTGAGGGTGGAAACTGGAAAATCTCGTTGCGGAGAATGTTGCGGTCGCGCATGTGTTTGAAAATCAAAGCCTGCAGGATCTCGCCTTTGTCTCCAGTTAAGATGATGTTGCCTTCGCCGAAAAGCTCTAAAATAAGCTGCATCACGCCCGTTTTGGTCTTGAAGTGGATGGTGACTATTCTTTCAAGCTCGTACTGTTCCACGTTGGTTATCCAAGCGCCGCGCAGATGTTTCCTCAATGCCATGCAAAATGCTGGAGGAGTATGTGGCGGTTCCAAGGCGTAAGAGGTTAAATGCAGCCTTCTGCCCGCTTCCATGACAAGGCGTAACGGAGGGCAGTCTGTTTTGTGCAGTTTGAGAAGTAGCGTTTTGGCGTCAAACTGGTAAATGCTGTTAACTCGGGAATTCGTTATCGCCTCTTTCAGTTCGTGAACTACGACGGCAACGTCAAAGCTTGAGAATTCTTTCTTACGCAAAGGATCCAGCACCACAATCTGAATTCTAATAATGCAGGAACTATAAAATTAACTCTTTCATAGTCAAGAATACGGCTTGAGCAGAACTCAGGTCTCTGCCAATTTAGGTTCCAAGGGAATAGTTATGGTGAAGGTTGTTCCTTTGTCAACTACGCTTTCCACCGAGATTCTGCCTCCATGAGCTTCGACTATACGCTTGCAAATAGCTAAGCCCAACCCCATACCCTTTGCTTTTGTTGTAAACAGAGGCCCGAAAAGTTTCTTCAGATTCTCTTCCGATATGCCCAATCCCGTGTCGGCAAAGGCAATTTTCACCTTATCATTCACCTTTTCGCTTGTAACTGTTAGTTTCCCACCGTTAGGCATGGCGTCAATTGCGTTCTTAATTAGATTGATAAATACCCGCTTCAGCTTATCAGCATCAATCTTCATCGTCGGAGTGCTCTGGGTAAGGTCAATTAACTGAACGTTTGCTGGGAAATCAACGTGTGAAAACGCTTCAGCCACCGCTGACTTAGGGTTCATTTCCTGTAAGTCCAGCATGATTGGCCGCGAGTATTCAAGGAGGTCGCTTACGATTTTGTTTGAGTAATTAACGTCTTTTTCGATTACTTCAAGCATGCTTCGTCCTTTTTCATCCATCGATGAACCGTATTTTCTCTTCAAATAGTACGTCGCGCTTGAAATTCCAGTCAGCGGGTTCCGCAAGTCATGACCAATCATTCCTGCTAGTTCTCCAATTGTATTTACGCGGTCCTCCATCATACCATCGATTGATCCAGCCAGAAGCGACAATTCGTCATGGGGGCTCCAAGAGAGATGTTCAGAAAGATTCTTGTTTTTCCCTATTTTTTTAATTTCAATGGCGAGGTTCTCTATTCGAGATAAAACGCCGCGTTCCATCAGTAAAACAGTTATTATTCCAAGAACAATGGTTGAACATGTTGACGCTAAGATGAAAAAGGTAACGCTGGTCACTCCTTGTTTGTAGAAGTCTTGAGGCGTATCTATTCTCAGCATGAAAGCAAAGTTTCCATAAACATCTTTCATAAAAGCGCATCCTTCCGTGACATTTGCATTCAAGGGGTGAGTGTAAATCGGCACATTTTCCAAGAAGGGAGAGGAATATAACGTTTGAAAGTCTATTTGTGTCTCTGACTCGTCGAAAGAAGCAACAGTTAGCGGCAGGTACACTGTTTCTGTCAACTGTGCAATCGCCTCAGAGTCAAGGTAGCGACCCATAATCAAAGCGCCTCGAATCGGCCCCTCGCGTTGACTAGTCACTATTGGTAAAGAGGCAATTAGCAAAGGCGCTTCTTCCAGAGGAACTATCCCAACGAGGCTACCTTCTGTATCAGAGTGGAGCCAAATGAAGTCGTTAGTAGAAAGCTGATTCAGCAGCTCTTGTGAAACAGGTATTTCATGCATGGCAGTGAGATTGAACCCCTTGCAGTAGACAACATCACCCGTAGAGTTCATGAAAACTACTATGTTAACCCTTAAATTAACGAAAGTTTCATCAACAAGGTTAGATGCCAAGTAGTCTTCGTTTGGGTTTTGAATGAAATCGTAAGTGTCGTCCCATGTAGCCCAGTCGCTAGCAATATTATCCAGCTCAGACAACACAGTCGATAAAGCGCTGAGACCGCGTTTAACATTTACCTCAGCTCTCTGTTTTTCCAGCGTCGCATAATTATTCATCAAAATAAATTGCGCGCCAAAATACATGACTAAAATCATAATTATGGGTGTAACGGTCATTGTGAGAACTGTTTTCCTGCGCAGATTCATGACTTATTTCACCATCACCCGTTTAATTGATGCCACAGTTTCTGCAAAGCTCGTTTCTTTGGACAGAGGCCCTTTGAAACTTGAATCTGCTTTTTCGCAAAGTTTTTTTATGATCAGTGTTTCCAGAAAATCGGCTCCAAGCCCGAAAAGCTTTTGGAGTGCTTGGTCAAAAGAATCTAGCTTGTTCGGTATTTCCCGTTTCTTAATTTTGAAGGTGTTTTCTAAGTGAAAGAGTATAGCTTGCTTGGGTGATTTACCTAAAGAAGAAAAGGTCTCATCTACAGCTTCAACTAAGAGTTTTTCGAACTCGCTATTGTGCATGCAGCAGTGCCTCGCTTGTCAGTAACCGTTGAGTATTGGAATTGAAGGTTCATGTTCTCTCGCTTTTTATAAGTGGCTTATGAAGCTCAGATTAATAGTGCAGTTCTTGAATTTGCCATCAGCAGATGTGGACCGAACAGCGAAACGATTTATAACTAGGCAACTTTTTAATGTAAGTTAAAAATATAGTCTGCGAGGATTGAAACCTTATGAACCCCCTAGTGGTAATATATTGGACGCGACTTGCATTAGGCATCGTTGCAGCCGCAATCAGCGCGTTAGTAGCGACAATGCAAAGCGCAATTTCATTATACACTTTCCTGAACGGCGTAACGATAGCCTTACTGATTTACATAATATCCTACTATGTTCTTAAAGCTAAATTCTATAATAAAGTGGAGAAACAGTCAAAAATCATGATGATGGGTATAGGAATATACTTTATCGCATGGATACTTTTCTTCATACTGTTTTACTCTATCATGATTCCTGCCGCATAAAAGGGCTGCCTTAATCGCGTGGCACCCTTAGGTTTCTTTGTCTTCCCTTAAAAAATTTGCAATCGTAGCTTGGCTCTTATCGCTCTTCAACGTTTCTATCTTTGCTTCTCCAGCATCATTACTGCTGCTCTGGGCGCCTGGAATATTCATTCGGGTTAGGATACGCATGCAATCAGCCCAAGCTGAGAAGTAGCCGCGATCAAAATCTCCGTGAAGTCCATTCCGCATGTGATCTAGAAACTCGCGTCTATACCCATGAAGCGCTTCGGTGTCGCTTAAGTCCAGCTTTGAAAAGAGCGCATACGGGTCACCGTTGTTTTTGCGTGAAAGATACATACCGTACAAAGCTCGGAAGTAACCTCTGTTCCAATCGGTCTTCTGCATTTTCTGTTTAAGCCGCTCCAACTCTCGCGTTGCTTCTGTAAACTGTCTGCTAACCAGAAGCTGGAAGTACCGCGTAACTAAGGCTTGGGGGATAGGCATTTTTAACGACCGCGATGTTTGTCTGTTTTCTCTTCTTCAGAGACATCTTCTATACCGTTTTCGGTTACTTTAAAGATTTCCTCGCCTTCCGGCAGATACGGGCTTGACACCAGCCTAGCAATGCGTATGGGACCGCGCGAAGCTCTCCGAAGGTAAAGGCGCGTGTGGCTTGTGTGCCCGACAATGTGCCCTCCGATGGGGTGAACTGCGTCGCCGAAGAACACATCTGGCTTAGCCATAACTTGGTTAGTTACGACGGCCACAGCGTTAAATGCTCTTGCTAAACCGATGAGCTTGTGCATGTGCTTATTCAGCCTTTGCTGCCTAGGCGCCAACATTTCCCGTCCAACATATTCACTTCTAAAGTGGGCAGTTAACGAATCCACGATAATCAGCTTCACGTTATTCGCTTTAATAACTTCATCAGCGTTTTCCAAAAGAAACATCTGGTGGTCGGAAGTGTAAGCTTCAGCGTAAATAATGTTTTTAACCACCTGTTCAGGATCAAGACCCGCGTGCTTGGCCATTTGCACAATACGCTCAAGTCTAAAGGTGTTTTCTGTGTCTACGTACAATGCGGCGCCGTTAAGACCTCCGCGTTCTGGTGGTAACTGAACGTTTACGCATAACTGGTGGCAGACTTGGCTCTTTCCGCTGCCATACTCGCCGTAGAATTCGGTTATAGTTTGTGTTTCTAAACCGCCGTCAACAATCTTGTCTAATGCTTTGCTGCCTGTGGTTAGTCGCAGGACGTTTTGGCGCATCTTGAGAAGTTCATCAGCGCGCACAAAGTTAACGCCAATTGCGGAGCGTGCTGCTTCTATCATTGAGAAAGCTTTTTTTTCGCCGACGCCGATGGGTTCCAGTTCGCGGGCGGTAGCCATGGCTAGTGACTCAACGGTGTGATAGCCGAGGTCGCGTAGTTTTTGGGCTGTGGCGGGTCCGACTCCTGGAAGGTCTTCGATAAACTCGTATTTCTTTTTGGGTTGGGCGTCTTCCTTTTCTTGGCTTTCGATGTCTGTTTCTTCTGGCATAAGTTTCACGCGTGGGAAAGAGTTGCAGAAAGCCATATTTAAAATACGCGAAATATGAGAGCGCTTAATCCGTGGAGGGGTGGGTTAAAGTGAAGTGGGTTTTTGTGGCTATGTTGAAGTTGGGTATTGGATTTGGGTGTGGTTTTGTTTTTGTTTGATTTATGATAGTTAGCTTGGATTTTGTTTAGTCGTTCTGAAGGCTTAATATTAAATCGTCCTATTCAATACATAAAGAGGATGCAAACATGTTCAAGAAATTCAGAGACAAAATAGCCCTTTCAGGCATCACAGTACTATGCATAGGCGTAGCCCTCCTCATGTTCACGTTCTTCAGCGCCTACGGACTCTTAACAGCGGACCTGTCGCCAATCTCAACCCAAGACCTCGTGCAGACTTTCGGAGAAGCCTTAGGACCGCTAATCGCAGCAGCCATACACATAATGTACCTCGGCGTCATGGGCTGGATCGCCTCACTCATAACCATCCGAGGAGTAACAATAATGACCCATGTCCCGCAAACGCCTCAACCGCCTCAGCAAAAGCCGCAGCCGCAGCCTCAAAACGTGAAAGCGTTGCCTGAGAAAAAAGCAGAACCAGAAGCTAAGCCTTCAGAGCCAGAATTGATTGTGATTCCGCTGGACGAAATGGAGCAACAGCCGCAAATACAGAAAAAAACTAAACGTGCCGCGTGAAAAAGCCGCTTTCAACCGCCTTAAAAGAGGAACTGCAATGAACGTGCCGATTCGCATGCTAGGGATAGCTACATCCATTTTCTGGGTACTTCTAGTAGCCTTCATTGCTTTAGCCGTGTACTCGATTAAAGATTTGAGTGTTAACTTCGGCGAGCCCCAGTTTGCAGCAGCCCCAAGTGGCGAGTTGACAGTCTCTTTGCCGCTGTATGTTGATAACAGAGGATATTACAGTCTCAAAGAGTTCCATCTTTCAACGGTGTTCTCAGACGCGGAAGGCGCGGAAATCTC
>CAZUHG010000059.1:0-10079 GCA_964620515.1 uncultured Candidatus Bathyarchaeia archaeon | reverse complement strand
AAGCTGACCACGTAGAGCCAGGCGTCAGTGTGGAAAACAAAGAAAACGACCCGCGATTTGGGCAGGGCGCCAACGCCGCGTTCAATGTGCTTTCATGCGTTGGAAACGAAGCAATCGTTGTCAGCGGTGACGCGAAAGGCGCCAAAGGCGTTGTCACCGCCAAGCACGGCGGAATTGAACATGTCCTCGTTGATTTTCAGCCCGAAACGTTAGAAAAGTTCGTGCTAGGCGACAAAATTCTTGTAAAAGCCTTCGGAGTAGGCTTAAAACTCATTGATTTTCCAGACATAAAAGCGATGAACATGGATCCGCGTTTTCTGGAAGCTCTGAATCCGAAACCGAATGGGGAAAAACTGGAGGTTCCTGTGTCGCATATTGTTCCCGCGGCTATAATGGGTTCAGGGTTAGGATCAAACCACGTACACTCAGGAGATTATGACATACAACTGTTTGATGAAAAAATAAGAGAACAGTACGGACTTGACGATTTGAGGCTCGGCGATTTAGTGGCTATAATCGACGCGGATCACTCTTTCGGGAGAATATATCGGCAAGGAGCCATTTCCGTCGGCATAGTAGTACACACAAATTGTGTCACAGCAGGCCACGGACCAGGAGTCACAAGCCTGATGACCTCATCAACAGGTAAAATAATACCTAAAATTGATGCGAAAGCCAACATTGCTTGTCTCTTAAAGTTACGATCAGATATATAAAGCAGTAAATTCACTAATTGCATCGTAAAGAGCAAAAGAGGTTAAGAATAATTGCCATTTAAACGAAAAAGTCGAGGACGATCAAAAGGAAGTAAAGGAAGCAGCAGTCTCGTACAATGCGCTGGTTGCGGATCAATGGTGCCGCGTGACAAGGCAAAAAAGTCTACGCGCCGAGTGTCCTTTGTCGAGCCTCAATTAGCTAAGGAACTTCGACAAAAAGGTACATACTTATCCTCTTGGGTAGACACAAAATACTATTGTATTTCATGCGCCGTACATCGGGGAATTGTAAAGGTTAGAGCCGAAAACGAAAGGCACACGCGTTACAGAAGAAGACGCTAGTTCTCCAGATTACCGCTTTTTTTCTTCAATGAGTTGTAAACGTGCAGTCCTCTTTGCAGAACCGTAAAGTTCGAGAGCACTGCGAGCAGTATTATTCCGATGTTTAAGGCTGGAAGCCAGAAAATCGCGGCAATACTGGCGATAGATAGAATCAGCATGCGTTCAGCTCTTTCAGCTATTCCTACGGACTCCATCGGTATATCTGCAGCTTCAGCCCTTGCTCGGCTATAGCTTACCATCATGGAACCAACTAAAGCAGCTAACCCACCTAAAGGATGACAAAGCCCGCCGATTATAATGCCTGCATAAACAGCAGCGTCAGCGTACCTGTCCAGAAGGGAATCCAGAAATCCGCCGAACACGCTTGTCTGCTGATATATTCTGGCTATTACACCGTCTAACGCGTCGCAGAATCCTGATGCCAAAAGCAGAAACGTTGCCAAAAGAATCCACAAAGACTGACCCTGTGATACCGCATACGTAAAAGCTGAAAATAGAGCCAACGCCAATCCTATGACGCTTACAATGTTCGGGGTTAATCCTATGCTGTGCGCGGCTTTCGCTTCTAAAGTCAGCATGTCTTGAACTTTTTTCTTTAGTTTCGTCAGCAATTTTAACTCGCTACTTGGTATGTTAAAGCTTATTATTTAAACTGGACTGCAATATGGTTTACGTTTCGAGGCACGCGCTTACTGTGTGAAAAGTTGTGCGTAAACAGTGCTCAGCCATTTATGCAAAATCCGCAACACACAGGAAGCATAATTGATTTTTAGTTTTGGTATAACCTGCCGGCGCCCTGTTTTGTCAGCGGACTTATAAGGAAGAATTTAGATTATGTAGGGCAGTAACGTTCTGTCGCTGACAGAAAAGCATAGACTGCAACGTTACACAAAAGAAACAACAAAAAGGAGTGAAGAAAATGACAGAAAACGCAGATGTGATCTTCGTCGGAAACAAACCACCAATGAGCTATGTGCTGGCAATCATCACGAGTCTCTCCTCAGGAAACTTGAAGGAAATAACGCTGAAAGCCCGTGGTCAAGCAATAACTACAGCAGTTGACGTGGCTGAAATAACCAGAAACCGATTCGTAAAAGACCTGAAAGTGACAAAGATAGCAATCGGAACAGCAGAGATGCCACCGAGAGAAGGAGAGAACAAATCCAGAATGGTTTCGACGATGGAAATAACAATGAGCAAAGAGTAAAACAGATAACACACAGCAGACAAAGCAAAACAATTTCAAACTTTCTTTATTTTTTAAAATCTCTTCCTCAAGATGACCCCAGCTAAAACAGCAATCTTTCGCTATTTATAGTTCCTTTAAATAAGGGGGTATAGACCAAAAATCGCACGTGAGATTCAGAGGGACAGTGAAAACGCTTATTGTAAGTTTAAATAATTAACCAAGATAGAATGAATTGACTTCGTGAGAACACAATGTTAGACATCAAACTTATCCGTGAAAATCCCGAGTTCGTAAAGAACAACCTGATGAAAAGAGGAAATCCTGAAAGCATCAAAATGCTGGATGCGCTAGTGGACTTAGACAGAGAATGGCGACAGAACCTAACAAAACTAAACGCCCTGCGCCACGAAAGAAAAATGATAACCACTGAAATCGCCACACTAAAAAAAGCTGGAAAAGACGCCAGCGGCAAACTTGAAAAAGCAAAAACCATCGATTCCGAAATTACAGGCATCCAAGCAGAAGTAACCAAAGCAGAAGAGAACATACACAATTACCTTATGCAGCTTCCGAATTTGCTACATGAAACCGTACCAGTTGGAAAAGATGAAAACGAAAACATCCAGATGCGAACATGGGGTGACATCCCAAAATTCAGCTTCCCCGCGAAAAACCACATCGACCTAGGCATAAACTTAGACATAATTGACATTGAAAGAGCTGGAAAAGTCACAGGCTCCAGATTCTTCTACCTAAAACGCCAAGGCGTACTTTTAGACATGGCTTTGATGAGTTTTGCCATGGAAGAAATGGTCAAGAACGGTTATGCAGCCGTGGAACCGCCCTACTTGATGAGACGAGAAGCATACAAAGGCGTCACAGCCCTAAGCGACTTCGAAGACGTATTGTACAAAATTGAAAACGAAGACCTGTATTTAATCGCAACTTCAGAGCATCCAATGGCAGCAATGTTCATGAACGAAGTGTTAAAAGAAGAAGACTTACCGCTTAAACTCGCAGGCATAAGCGCATGCTTCAGAAAAGAAGCAGGTGCCCACGGCAAAGACACACGAGGAATGTTTCGAACACACCAATTTAACAAGATAGAACAGTTCGTTTTCTGCAAGCCAGAAGAATCATGGAAACTTCACGAAGAACTCGTTAAAAACGCGGAGAACCTCATTCAAAAACTCGGTTTACCTTACCGCGTAGTTAACGTGTGCACAGGCGACATCGGAACAGTAGCAGCCAAAAAATATGACATCGAAGCATGGATGCCAGCTCAAAACGCGTACAGAGAGATTGTTTCATGCAGCAACTGCACAGATTACCAAGCGAGAAGACTGAACATCCGCTACAGGGAAAAAGAAGGCGCACCTCCGAAAGGGTTTTTGCATACTTTGAATTCGACCGCCATAGCCACAGGCAGAACCATAGTCTCCATATTGGAGAACTTTCAGCAAGAAGACGGCACAATTGTCATCCCCAAGGTTTTAAGAAAATACATGCATGACATCGAGAAGATAAACTTGAAACGGTAAACCTTTTAATATTGCCTTGAGATTCTTCATGGCACGTTTGGAGGATAAACTTGTCTTCAAAAACGAAACACGTACGCGATAAATGGCGAGGCAAAGCATGGTACCTAGTAGTGGCACCTCCATTCTTTGGAAATGTTGAACTAGGCACAGTGCCAGCCGAAGAGCCAGAACAACTTGTCGGAAGAGTTATCGAAGCCACACTTTATGACATCACCAGCGACTTTTCCCACCAAAACTTGAAACTGTTCTTCCAAATAAACGAAATTGAGGGAAAAACCGCTCACACACTATTCAAAGGGCATGAATATGCTCGTGACTATTTACGAAGCTTGGTTAGAAGAAGAACAACAAAAATTGACGGCCTTTTCAATTTAACCACAAAAGACGGCTACAAAATGAGAGTGGCAGTTTCAGCCCTCACGCTTTCAAGGGTCAGAACCTCCCAAGAAAAAGTCATCCGCAACATGATGGATAAAACCGTCAAGGAAAAAGCCGCCGCACTAACACTAGACCAGTTCGTTCAAGAAATGGTCCTTGGAAAAATAGCTTCAGATGTTTACAACGCAGCAAAGAAAATAACACCTCTCAGGCATGTGGGCATCAGAAAATCAAAACTGGTAGCTCAACCCGCTCAGGCACCAGTGCAAGAAGTCAAGCAGACTCAATAGACCAGAGCTTTTTCACCATCCCTGCGTTTCTTAATGCGAAACGTCTTTAGAGCCGAGTTAGCTTACAGAAAGGCATGAGGAAGTGATTGGTTGACTACGCATGCTGGTGTTCATGAGAAAGGAAAATTTTCTGTTTCAGACCTTTTAAGCAGCACTAAGAAAAGCGATAATTACGGAAAGGCTGGAGCTATAGCCCTTTTCATTGGCGTGGCTCGCGGCGAAACACTAGAAGGCAAAAAAGTTCAGAAGCTTACGCTGGAAGCGTACGAAGAAAAAGCCAACGAAACCCTCACTAAAATTTGCGATGACTTATCTAAGAAATCAGGCATAGTTGACGTTCAAATTCACCATTTACTCGGCGAATTCAACGTCGGAGAAGAAGTCGTATACGTTTCGGTTGCTGGTTCCCACCGAAATGACGTTTTTCCAGTTTTACGGGAAGCAGTGGAGAGATACAAAAATGAGGCACCTGTGTTCAAAAAAGAACAGGTTATTGACGCAAAAGGCGTGGCAACTGAATATTGGGTTTCAGAAAAAGAGAAGCAAAAGCCGTAATGCAGGCGTATTCTGTCAAGTATTTTGAACACGCTCAAGTTTAGGCGAAAGCTTCTTGAAGATTTTTGCACACATATGTTTTCAGAGTGAAAACCAATGATAACAGCTTTAGCAGGTGGAGTAGGCGCAGCGCGTTTTCTCACGGGACTCGTGAAACTCGTTAACGAAAAAGACCTGTCAATAATCGTGAACACAGGCGATGACGTTGAAATGTTTGGTTTACACATATCCCCCGACATTGACATAATCGCATATACTTTGGCAGGAATTGCCGATGAAGAAAAGGGATGGGGAATCAGAGGAGACACTTTTCACTGTCTTGAAATGCTTAGAAGATTTAACCGTGAAGTATGGTTTAACCTTGGCGACAAGGACCTTGCTACACACATTTTCAGAACAGAACTGCTGAAAAACGGTTTCAAGCTGTCTGAGGTTACCGCGCAGATAAGCCATGCGTTAGGGCTTAATGTAACTATCTTGCCGATGACAGATGATAAATTTGAAACCAGAATTGTAACTGAAATGGGTTCTGTTCACTTTCAGGAGTATCTGGTCAAGAGAGAAGCAAAAGATAAAGTGGTAAGCGTGGGGTTCCTTGGCGCTGGCAATGCGAATCCTGCACCTGAAGTCATAGAGTCAATCAGAGAATCCGAGTTGGTGATAATCTGTCCAAGTAACCCGATAGTCAGCATAGGCACGATTCTCGCTGTGAACGGAGTCAGAGACGCTTTACGACACACAGACGCAAAAAAGGTGGCGGTAAGCCCGATAGTTGCTGGTGCTCCAGTCAAAGGTCCAGCGGACAAGTTGTTGCGAGGTTTAGGATTAGAGGTTTCCGCGTATTCGGTGGCTAAACTCTATTCGGATTTCCTTGGCACGTTTATTCTTGACACAGCAGACTCTGCGGAGAAAGATAAAATAGAGAAGCTTGGAATTGAAGTAAAAGTCGCAAACACGTTAATGAAAAGTCTGGAAAATAAGATTGCGTTGGCAAGAACTGTTCTGGGAAACTGATTGGAAAGGCGCTTTTTTCTGAGCTGAAATATATAGACTAAAGTGTGGTCTATATGATATTTGGAGATTCTAAATAAGCGAGAACGTTTCTGTTTTACGTGGAGATTGTGATGCGGAAAGCTATTATGAAACAAGAAAAGAAATCAGCCGTAAACCTTGCTAAGCCGTGGTACTTCACTCATGTGTAAAGCAAATTGTAGAATGGAGTCATAGCTATGAAGGAAAAGAGAAAAAATAAAGAGCAAGTGCAAGTGAACGGGATGGATCTTGTTGACTGGTTTCTGGCTATTGATGCGTGCTTATCATAACAAAATTCATGATTTTTTCTTCTGTTGTTGCTATCAGAGTTTTCAAAATACCTTCGAATTACAAGAAGGGTTATATGTTTACAATTTCAAATAGTGATGAAAGGAGATGCAATCCGTGGAAAGAAGAAGCTATAACTGGTTTGAAAAACGTCGAAAAACAAAAGGATTAGAGTTAGCTCATGAGCAGATAACAAAAGCCTTTGACACCGTAACGTGGCTTCATAAGGCGATTAAGAGCTTCTCGGAAAGAAACTTGGCGGAGGCAAAGACATACGTTGAAAACCTTTACAAGGCTGAGGAAGAGGTTGACAAGTTACGAGCAGATGTTTTTACGGAACTTTCCAAAGGTGCGGCTCTTGTGGCTGACTACCGCGAAGACTTGCTGCATCTCGTGAAAAGGCTGGACACTCTGGCGGATCACACTAAAGACGCTGCTAGATGCCTAGAAATGCTTGGGGAAACGGAAATTCCAGAGGAGCTGGGCGAGAAAACGGTGTTCATGACGTTAAAACTTGTAGAAGCCGCTCAAACTCTGCGCAGCAGTATCGAAAAGATTTCGTCTAACCCTGCTGAAGCAATGGAGCAAGCTAAAAAAGTTGGAGATATTGAACATGCTCTTGACGAGGAATATCTCAGGGCTAAAAGCTTGTTTGTCAAGTACGGCACAAAAATCAACTGTGGAGCCATGGTCATCTTTGATGATCTGATCGAGTTCATTGAGCACGCTGCAGACATGTGCGCAGACACAGCAGACTACATAGTTGTACTCTCAAGCAGAGAATAAACGCGAACTTGCCACACAACATGTTTTCCGTTTCTTTTTTAAGGCAAATTCTCTAGCGTTTGGAACAGTCTATACCCCCTTATGTAAAGGGAACATTCTCGCCTGGATCATATGAGGTTTTGAGAATTGTTATCAAGCTGTTTTATGGGTATAATGGGGAGGGTTGAAGCGGTGTGGGTTGTTATGGTTGTTTTTGTCGTTTTGGTCTTAGTGAGCGCACTGTGGTGCCTGTTCGCCACATTTCAGAGTTGCCCATTTCTTTCAGTTCGTCGGCAAGTTTCTGTCTGTAGTCTGGTTCCGTGCTTCTTTTAAGGACGATTCGTGTTTCTTCTCCTGTAGCTACGAGCTCGTAGAGCGATTCGAACAGGGGTTTTGTGCCGTCGCGGAAGCGGTTTCGCCATCTTAATGCGCCTATGCGTGCGGTTTCGCTGCAGTTGCAGTACATCCAGTCCATGCCGTTTTCGTCCACTAGGCGGATTAGGCTTTGAGTGAGTTCTTCCACGGTTTCGTTGAAGGCTTCGCTGGGGCTGTGTCCACGTTCCCTTAGCGTGTTGTACTGGGCTTCCATTATTCCTGCCAAAGCACCCATCAGAACGCCTCTTTCGCCTGTCAAATCGCTGTATACTTCTTTTTCGAATGTGGTGGGGAAAAGGTAGCCTGAACCGATGGCTATGCCCATGGCTTTAACGCGGTCTTCTGCTTTGCCCGTGTAGTTTTGATGCACTGCGAAGCTACTGTTTATGCCGCTTCCGTCTAGGAAGTTTCTTCTGACTGATGTGCCTGAACCTTTTGGGGCAACCAAGATTACGTCGACGTTCTCTGGTGGAACGACTCCTGTTTGGTCTCTGTAAACTATTGAGAATCCGTGGGAGAAGTACAGTGCATCGCCTTCTTTCAAGGTTTTTTTGACTGCAGGCCACATTTCTCTCTGTCCTGCGTCGGTGAGTAGGAACATTTTGATTGTTCCTCGTTTTGCGGCTTCTTCCATGGGGAACAGGTTTTTTCCTGGTACCCAGCCGTCTTGGACTGCTAAGTCGTAGTATGCTTTGTGTACGCCTGTGTTTTCTTGTCCAATGATTACTTTTATTCCGTTGTCTCTCATGTTTAGTGATTGTGCTCGACCTTGAATTCCGTAGCCGAGTGAGACGACAACTTCGTTTTTCAAAATCTTCTGAGCTTTTTCCACTGTGAATTCTTTTCTTGTGATGACGTTTTCTTTTACGCCACCGAAGTCTAATTCTACCATAGTCATTTCCTCGAATCAGTGTTATGTGACGCATATGAGATAATTAAGAATTACTTTGCAAAAGCGGGTAGCAGTCCGATAACAGGCGTGTGGTTTTGGTAAGCTTGAGGTTTATGCGGGAGAACACGCGATTATTGGGGCTTGCTGCAACTACTACTCCATTTTGGATATGGAAGAAACCAATTCGGTAGTGGCTGTGTAAACGAACCTGTTGCCTTTAGCGGTCTGAAACGCTAATTGGCAGGTTGCTTCTGGAACGAACGTGGTTGCTATGCGCAGGACGGCTGATTCTCCGTGGCTTATTTGGCTTGACCCAACGATGTAGATTACTGTGGTGGGTTGAGAGTTTACTGTTACGCTTTTTAACGTCACACTTTGCGTTCCATTGTTGTGTAGAGTAACGTCAACGTATGCGCAGTTTGGTCCCCATTGATGACTTGTTGCGTGCAATTCCTCGGTGTACATATTCGAGGTGGGCAAGCCGTTTATCCACGCTACAGTGGCTAAAGTAACTGCGATTGCTATGCATAGCAAAGTCACGCTGGTCATAATTGGAGTTAGAGCTTTTCTTGCGTTACGTGGAGGCATAGTGGAGCTTTAGGGAAAATTAATGGATATTATTTATGAATTCAAAATCAAAATTGTACGTTCGCAACGTTTTCAGAGCAATGCTGGCGGTTGAGCAAACCGTGATGAGAATGATTCGTTACTATGCAGAAAACACCATTTTCCTATTCAAATAATGACTATGTGGGAATGAAAAGTATAGCTTCATGAGTTAAACAGCACTAAAATTTTATATGCTAATTTCTGGAAAGTCGTTATTGATGTCAAATTCTGGTAAAATTATTCTGTTGCAGAGCCTGAATGTTCTTGCTTTTGCAGTAACAGTTATAGTTAATGCGTTGGCGAGTTCTCTTGCGTTAAATGGCAGAACTACCGCTGAAGTTTCAAATTTGTATTTCACTTTAGTAACGCCTGCAGGATATGTTTTCTCAATCTGGGGAGTAATTTACATGCTGCTGCTGATTTTCGCGGTTTTCCAAGCGCTGCCACGTCAGAGAGAAAAACCTTTTCTCCAGCAAATCAACGTTCTCTTCGTTTTAAGCAGCGTTTTCAACATTGTGTGGCTTTTCCTTTGGCACTACGACCAAATCGTGCTGTCTGTGGCGCTGATGTTTGCGTTGTTGGCAACGTTAATCGCGATTTACCTGCGGCTTGGAATAGGCAAAAACAAGGCAGGGTTGAAAGAGAGGGCATTTGTGCATTTACCGTTCAGCGTCTATTTAGGCTGGATTACGGTAGCCTCAATTGCCAATGTTTCTGCGGCGTTGTTTTCCATTCAATGGGACGGTTTTGGCTTGGCGACTGACGTGTGGGCGGTGCTGGTGATTGCAGTAGCCTTGCTGATCACGCTTGCCGTCATTGCCACAAGGAAAGATGTTGCTTACAGTCTTGTGCTGGTTTGGGCGCTTGTTGGCATAGCCGTTAACCAAAGTGCCTACCAAAACATTGTGATGGCAGCAGCTGTAGGCGCAGTTATCATAATAGCTGCGCTGGCTGCGTTTCTTGTAGTGTCCAAGTTGGGGAAATTAGGTTTGCAACTGAAATAACAGTTGTTCAATACGCCGAGATTGCTGCATGCGACTGTTAATCGGTGATGTTGCTCTGTTGTGCGATTTTTTTTCTATACCCCCTCTATAAATAGCTTGAACT
>CAZUHG010000058.1:0-10196 GCA_964620515.1 uncultured Candidatus Bathyarchaeia archaeon | reverse complement strand
TGAGCGTTACGCCGTCGTCCTGCGTGGTAACTGAAAACGGCAGAATCAAAACCTTTGAAGACGCAGTATTAAAAACACTGCTGAACATGGGTTTCGTGCCGGTTCTCTACGGAGACGCAGTGTTAGACGAGAAATTGGGGTTCACGGTGCTTTCCGGCGACCAGCTTGTCGCGTATTTGGCGAGGAAATTCGGCGCTGGCAAGATAGTTATAGGCGTAGACACTGACGGCTTATGCGACGCTGACCCTAAAGTGGCAAAAAACGCCAAATTGTACTCGCATTTGACGTTGAGCGAACTTGAAAAAGTCAAGTCGAAGTTGGGCGGTTCCACCGCGGCTGACGTTACAGGCGGCATGGTCGGCAAAATAGCAGAGCTCGTTCCAGCCATAGCACAGGAGATTCCAGTGGCAATGGTGAACGCTGCCAAGCCGAACCGCGTTTATAAAGCTCTTATGGGAGAAGCGGTAGAAGGTACAGTTATAGAGAAGGCGTGAGATTTGGGGAAACAGACGGAAAACCGGAAAGCGGAACACATAAGAATCTGCTTGGACGAGAAAGCGCAAGCCAGAAACGCAACCGCAGGATTTGAAGACATCCAGTTTGTTCACCGCGCCTTGCCAGAGGCTGACAAAGCGAAAATCGATTTGTCCACGACCGTTTTCGGTCACAAGTTTTCTGCACCAGTAATTGTGGGTGCCATGACGGGTGGCGTAGCGGAGGCAACACGGATAAATGCAGCCATTGCGGAAGCCGTGGAAACGTTGCAGTTGGGGATGGGAGTAGGCAGCCAACGTGCAGCCATAGAGAACCCGAAGCTCGCGGAAACCTTCGCAGTAGCGAGGAAAAAGGCGCCAACCGCCTTCTTAATCGCCAACATAGGCGGAATACAGCTTGTCCACGGATGCGGCGTGAAGGAAGTGAAAAAAGCGGTGGAGATGATAGACGCGGACGCCGTGGCTGTGCACTTGAACGCGTTGCATGAGGTGGTTCAGCCTGAAGGGCAAACACGCTTCAAGGGAGTTCTCGCTAAAATTGGTGAAATTGCAGGGGAACTTGACAAGCCCGTTATCGTTAAAGAAACTGGTGCAGGCGTCGCCGCGGAAGACGCGAAAAAACTGGAAGTTGCAGGCGTGAAAGCGATAGATGTTGGCGGAACGGGTGGAACAAGCTTTGCAGCCGTTGAGCATTACCGCGCGAAAGAACAGGAGAACAGCGTTCAGCACTTTTTGGGCGATGCTTTCTGGGATTGGGGCATCCCAACAGCCGTGAGCCTTGTAGAAACGACGCAAACGGTCAAGATACCTGTAATTGCCTCTGGCGGAGTTCGGAGCGGCGTGGACGTGGCTAAGTCGTTGGCGCTTAACGCTTGTTTAGCCAGTGTTTCTCAGCCAGCACTGGAAGCCGCAGTTAAAGGTGCGAAAGCCACGGAGCATATGCTTTCGTTTTTGGTAGAGGAGCTGAGAGCTGTCATGTTCCTCGTGGGCGCAGAAAAAGTGCAGCGTCTGGCAAAGACGCCGATTGTGGTGACGGGTAAAACTGCTGAGTGGCTGAAAACTAGAGGCTTCAACGTGGAGGACTACGCCAAGAGAGGAGCGCGTTAGGCGTGGACATCAGCAAGTTCCTTGAAAAAACAGCACCTCTAATAGATAAGGCGATTGAAAAGTACATTCCGAGAGACTTCTCGAAAAAAGCTATCCTCTTCAAGGTTAACCCGCCCTTGTACAGCAGCAACTTGGAAGCTTTGAACAGGGGCATTGCCGAGCCGATTTGGGAAATTCTGGATCGAGGCGGAAAAAGATGGCGCCCAGCCCTGTTTTTGCTCATCTGCGAGGCACTGGGCAAAGACTCTGAGGATTGTTTGGACTTTGCCATAATCCCCGAGGTAGTTCACAACGGCACTCTGATTGTCGATGATTTAGAGGACTCTTCAGAGCTTAGACGGGGAAAACCGTGCACTTACAGGATTTTCGGCGTAGACATAGCCGTGAACGCGGGAAACGCCATGTACTACCTGCCGCTTTTGCCGCTGATGGAGAAAAAAGCCGAGCTCCCAGCGGAAACGCTCCGCGACATCTACGAGGTTTACGTGCAGGAGATGATTAACCTCAGCTTGGGACAAGCAATGGACATCACGTGGCACAGAGGCATAGCGAACGCGGATAACCTGGATGAGGCGGATTACTTGCAGATGTGCGCGTATAAAACGGGCACTTTGGCGCGTATGTCAGCCAAAATCTCCGCGGTTCTGGCAGGCGCCAACGAGGAATTGGTTGAAAAACTTGGGCTTTTCGCTGAGAGCATCGGCGTAGCGTTCCAGATGCAGGATGACGTTTTGGATTTGACGGGGAAAGAGTTTGCGGAAAAGAAGGGCGGAGTCGGACAGGACATCACCGAAGGAAAAAGAACGTTGATGGTTATTCACACGTTGAAAAACGCAAGTAGCGCGGACAGGAAGCGGCTTATTCAGATTCTTAACATGCACACTTCGGATCAAGTGCTCCGCGACGAAGCTATCGTTTTAATGCAGAAATACCGCGCCATAGACCATGTGACGCGCACTGCCGCACGGATGGTTGAAGAGAGCTGGAGGGAAGTGGATAAACTCTTGCCCTCGTCCGAGGCGAAGGAAAAATTAAAAGCGTTCGCTGAATTCTTGATTAAAAGAACCATTTAACCTTCACGAGAGTAAAACAATTGACGTTGGAAAACGATAAAGCCCTCAGAGAACTTGTTCTAAAAGCCGCTCTGCTAAACGCGTTACAGCACGGCGGAAAGGCTCAAGCAAGCGCTCTTGTAGGCAGAATAATCGGCGAAAGGCAAGAACTGAAAACCAGAGCGAAAGAGCTTTCAGGCTTAATCAGCAAGGTAGTTAACGAGGTCAACAGCCTCTCCATCGAAGAACAGAAGCTAAGAGTTGAGGAAAAGTGGCCCGAAGCCCTCAAGAAAGAAAAAGCGGAGGAGGAAGAAAAGCGGCTTCCACCGTTGCCGAACGCTGACAAGTACAAGCAGGTTGTTACGCGTTTTTCGCCGAACCCCGACTGCGTTTTGCACTTGGGTTCAGCAAGAGCAATTATACTGAGCCATGAGTACGCGAGTCTTTACAAGGGCAAGTTCATTTTGCGTTTTGAGGATACGGACTCTAAAGTGAAAAAGCCTGTTTTGGAGTTCTACGACCGCATCCGCGAAGACCTTGCTTGGTTAGGTTGCAAGGCAGATGAGGAATACATCCAAAGCGACAGGCTCCCAATCTACTACGAGTACGCCGAGCAGCTTCTGCGGGAAGGCAACGCTTACGTCTGCACCTGCCAACCAGAACAGTTCCGAAAGAAGTCGCTCTCCAGAAAACCGTGCAACTGTCGGAAGCTGTCGGCGGAAGAGAACTTGGAACGGTGGCGGCGCATGTTGGACGGCGGCTACCGCGAAGGTGAAGCAGTGGTTCGCGTTAAAACCGACCTTGAGCATCCGAACCCTGCAGTGCGAGACTGGCCTGCCCTACGGATAATCGATTCAGAGCGGTATCCGCACCCCAGAGTAGGAAGCAAATACCGCGTCTGGCCCTTATACAACATGGCTGCTGGCGTAGACGACCACCTGCTAGGCATTACGCACATAATCCGAGGCAAAGAGCACTTAACTAATCAGGTCCGGCAAGAGTACATGTACAAGCATTTAGGTTGGAAGTACCCCGAAGCCATACACTACGGCAGGCTGAAGATAACAGGCGCTTTTCTGAGCAAATCCAAGATTGTTCAGGGCATACGCGAAGGCATCTACAAGGGCTGGGATGACCCGCGACTTGCAACTTTCGCAGCGTTGCGGAAGCGCGGAATAACGCCAGAAGCCATAAAAAAGATGATAAATGATGTTGGACCCAAGCCGCAGGATGTTACCTTAAGTTGGGAGAACATGTACGCTTACAACCGCAAGATTCTGGACTCTCAGAGCAACAGGTACTTTTTCGTGCCAGAACCAATCGAGCTAAAAGTAAAAAACGTCCCAAAAATCTTCAAAGTTAAACTTCCTTTGCATCCAGAGAAACCTGAAAGAGGGTTCAGAAAGTACACTGTAACGCCTAAAGGAGACGAAGCGGCGGCTGTTTTCTGGGTTGCAAAGGGCGACATGGCTGCTGCAGAGGTTGGGAAAACGGTTAGGCTTATGGAGCTTTTTAATGTGAAGATGGAAGGTGTAAATGCAGGATCGTTGGAAGCCTCGTTTGCCAGCGAGGCTTATGAGGAAGCGAGGAAAGTTAAAGCTAAGCTTATCCATTGGATACCGAAGGGCGCCGAGGTTCCCTGCCAAGTGGTTATGCCTGACGCGTCCATGAATGAGGGATTCGCGGAGAGTGCCTGCGAAAAGTTAAAGCCAGACACTGTAATACAGTTTGAAAGGTTCGGCTTCGTTCGCGTAGACAAGAACGATGCGAAATTAACAGCCTACTACGCCCACAAATGATGGTGATTGAATGCGCAAACAAGACAAAGCCATAATCTGGCCAGCATACTTTGACTCAGCTAAAACTAGAAAGGAAGGACGCCGCGTCCCCAAGAACTTGGCAGTGCAATCTCCGAAAATCATGGAAATCCAAGAAGCCGCACAAAAACTAAGCTTGGGGTTCGAAGTGGTGGCGAATAAGGGTTACCCTAAGGCGCCGTGGATGAAAACGGGTATGCTTCTGGTAGAGAAGAAGGGCTCGAAAGAACAAGTTATAAGCCGAATCGCAAAGCAGTTGCTGAAAGCTCGGAACGAACAGCCGAAACAGCAGCAGTAGTAACCGCTATTTATAGTTCCTTTAAATAAGGGGGTATAGACTTTTTCCACGCGCTAGAGCGCACGTAACCACTGCAATGGGCAACTTGAACGTGTCTGTTTCAGGATTCGCCTTCTTTTGTTGTTTCGCCAAATGTGCGTTTTAACTCTCTCTTCATCGTTGTGGTATCCTGAGTCAATCCGAAATAGTCTGCAAAATAATCGGTTGTTTTAAGAGTCATAGAACGCCCACTGCGTTCAGCCGCAATTAATCCCATTTCCTTGAGAAGTTTAACGTGACCGTAAGCGTGCTGACCACGCACTTGGATCACTCTTTTTTGCGAGATAGGTTGCCTGTACGCAATGTAAGAAAGCGTTTTCAATGGACCAGCAGAAAGCAAAGGCCTATTCACAAGCTTCTTAACCAACGGAGTAAAATCCGATTTTAACTGCAAAACGTAGCGCTCATCCTTCAGCGCCAATATTTCCAGCGCAGTATTTCTGGCTGAATACTCCTGCACGAGCATTCTAATGAGTTTCTGAGTTTTATTCTTAGATCGAGTATTCAAAACCGAACATAACTCATTAAGATCCAAAGGGCGACCAGCAACATACAAAGCTGCCTCCAACAACCTAAGGCAACGCTGCGTTTTCTCTGCCTCTTGCACCTGCTTACCCTCAGCATCCGCACTACCCAATTGTTCTCTCTTCCCCTGCAACTTTCAAGTTCCCCACAGCAATGTAAATTTCCTCTGTTTCTTCATTCTGCCACAAACTCACTCGCCCATCCTGCGCCAAAAACAACAACAGAATAAACGTGCGAATCGCTTCTATACGATTAATGCCTTTTATAAGAGTTGAAAACTCAATTATCCCCGCACCCTTAACTTTCTCGCACAGAAGCTCATAGAGCTTCTCCATCTGCAACTCAAGCTCCGCCAAGAACGCATCAAACTGAGGCAAAATATCTGAAACCGCTGGAAGAACAGGCTGCGCAACAACCTTATCCAAACGAGACAACTTTTCACCCTTCAACACATCATCCAAAACCTCCAACAAATGCCTAATAGTCGTTGACGTCAACTCATGCCTCAAAGGCAAAAACAAAGGCGGCGGAACAAAATCTTGCGGAGCCTTCGGTGGCAATGGAGGTTCCTGAAGAGTAAGCAGAAGCTTTGACTTCATCAAGTAGATTAACGCAGAAGAATCCAACGCTACACCCGACGCACGGAAATCCACTTTCCCTGTGCTCTCCATCTCCGAAAGAAATGACGAAAGCAAATAAGCAACATTCACGTTCCACGGCGTAAGCTTCTCAAGCTTGTTAATTTCAAAAAGAATATTCCACGGAGGTCTCAAGTAAAAAGGCTTCCTAATTGCCGTTGACACTCAGCTGTTCGCCTCCAAGAACTTTGCGGAGATAACGTTTGAAACTCCGTTGCGCTCATACACTCCGTAAACTTTTTGGGCTTTATTCACAATTTCCGGTTTTAAAGTGATAACTATGAACTGGATTTTCCCAGACTCCTCCAGCAAGACATCAGCAAGTTTGGTAGTGTGAAACGCATCCAAATGCGCGTCAATCTCGTCAAGAATATAAAACGATGTAGGCGTAAACTCTTTCAAGGCAAATATGAAGGCGACAGCTGAAACTGAACGTTCGCCACCGCTTGCACCGCTAACAACTATAGACGGCTTATTAGGAAACTGCACGATCATGTCGATGCCGCCGTGGAAAGGCTCCTCTGGGTTTTCAAGCTTTAAAACGGCAGAGCCGCCTCCAGTCAGTTTTGAGAAGTAAGTCTGAAGGTTCAGGTTGATTTTTTCAAACGCGTCCATGAAAACCTTGCGTTTCTTGGCTTCAATTTCATCCATAAACTGCACGATAGCTTGCTTTTCTCTTTCAAGCTCATTCAAACGCAGAGATAATTCTCTGTATCTTGAAATTTGCTCTGCGTAATGCGACAGGGCAAGTTGGTTCACAGCACCTATCCTTTCAAGTTCAAACCGCATCATTCGAATTGAGGTTGCGGCTTCTTCAACTTGTTTTTCCGTGGTTTCTAAAGGCTGAGCGTAGCCAAATTGTCTAAGCTGGTTTTGATGCTGTTGAAGCTGTAACTGGTGAGTCTGAACGCTAAGTTGGAGCTGATTTAGAAGCATGTCAGCCTCTTCGTACTCTGCGTCCAGTTGCCGAAGCTCGCCGTCAATTGAATCTATTTGTGCAGTGAACTTTTGAGCTTCCTCTCTAGCTGAAAAAACCGCCTTAGAAAGGTCAACGCGACTCTTTTCCAGCTCCGAAATTTCCTGTTTGAGAGATTCACGTTCCTGAAGTGCTTCAGCCACTTCCTTGTCAACTTTCCGCTGCTGCTGTTCAACCTTTGAGAGCTGAATCTTGGCGTTTTTATACCCAACGCGCAAGACATTGTCGAATTTGGATTGAAGTGTAGAAAGTTCAGTTTGAACCGTGCCCAAATGCTGCCTGAGAGTGATTATCTCCTCCGCGAGTTTCTCTCGCTTGACCTCCAACTCCTGAATGTGTCCAACATCAGTTTTCTTCCTTAAAACTGCGAGGTCTGCTTGGAGCTTCTGAATCTCTTTCTGAATGGCGCTTCTTTCAGACCTGTATACTCCTATCTGGGCTTTTCCTGTCTCTATTTCCTTTTCAAGTTTTGCACAGTATTTTTCCACTTGCTTAACGTTGCTTTGAGTTCGTTTGACGTTTCGCTTAACCCTGACCATTTCCCTGTCAAGAGTAGTTATGGAATCTGACAGGCGAGCAATCTCGATTTTTGTTCGCTCAATCTCCTCTTCGAAGACGGACATGTCGCTGTCTCTTTGAGAAAGATGCTGCTGGAGCGCTTTCACCGCGTCATCAAGGCTCTTAATAGCATTTTCACTGGGAATAATTTTTGAAAAGTCTACAGGCGATCTGTAGTAGCCGCTTTCGAAAGCTCCTCCAGCCTCATAAAGGTTCCCATTGACCGTTACAGCACGGTAACCTTCACTTGAAAGGGCAAACGCAGTCTTGTCGCTAGAGGCGATTAGTGTGTCTCCGAAAACGTAGTTAACTGCTGGTTCGTAAGCTCGTGGGCATTTAACAAAAGCGGAAGCAGCGCCGTTAACGCCCTGTTTTTGAGGTACTTTTAAAGAAGTGGGATTCAAAGCTCCTTGAAGCGGAATAATCTTTATCCTTCCCAGCTTCATCCGCCTCAGCGTTTCTATGCACGTAAATGCTGAATCAATGTCTTTAACAACTAAGGCGTTCAGCCATCCAGCGGCAGCCGCGGATATCGCTTTCCTGTAAGTTTGCTCAACTTTAATCAGTTTGCGCAATCGTCCATAGATGCCTGAGATTGCGCCTAACTCGCCCAATTCCTCTATGCTTCGTAAAGCTTTTTCTTCAGCCGCCACTGTCTCAGCAAGTTCCCTCTGTGTAACAAATTCTATCACCGCTTCCTTAGCTGAACGCGCTATTTTTCCCGCTTCAGAAATTTCTCTTACAACAGCCTCTTTTTGAGTCGTTCTTCGCTCAAGAGTACGCTCAAGACTCTTAAGTTGCGCCTTCTGCTCTTGCTGAACCTTGTCAAGTTCAGCCAGCGAGTTCTCAATTTCCGAAAGCGTTGCGGTGAATCTTTCTTTACGCTCGTTCAGTTCCCTGAGCCGTCTGGAAGTGAGCTGAATAGCATTCTGCTCCTTCAAATATTCCGATCTTAAAAAGGCAAGCTTCCTATAGCGAGAGTCAACTTGTGTTTCGATTTGATGTATGTTCTTGCTGTTTTCGCCTAGACCGCCCCAAAGCTGAGCTGTTTCCTGTGCCAGAGTCTCATGTTCAGCCTCTTTTACTTTGATTTCAGATTGAAACTTTTCGTGTTCAACACGCGACTTTCGTATCTTTAATCGGTTTTCGCGAATTTCATTTCTAATGGACTGGTACTGTTCCAGATCGTTCTCTCGCACACGCTTTAGGCTTTCGAGGCTGGCTTGCCCAGAACTTATTTTTGTAGTAAGTTCTGTAAGTTTGGATTTTAATTCACCAATTCGTATCTGCACTTTCAGTACTTGCGAACCGCCTTCTTCCACAATTTCTGAGCTGAGTTTTCGCCAGTCCCCTTCGACCTCTCGCCTTTTGGACCTGTGAACGTTACGTAATTCGCGGAACTTCTCAACTTTACTTCTAACCTTGTCAGCTTGAGCTGAGGTTTCCTCAATTTTCTTGTTTAGCTGAACAATGTCGTGGGAGATTTTGACAGCTTCGAATTTTTTGATCTCGTTTTGGATGAAGCTGTATCGTAAAAGTTGGTTGCGTTCTCGCTCAAGGTCGTCCACTCGCTTCTGAACCTCGTCTATTCTACCCATGGCAGTGCGAATTGAGATGTCTGCTGTTCGCAGTTTTTCTTCTGCATCAGCTTTTTCAACGTCATACTGGGCGATTCCAACAAGGTCTTCGATGATTTTTCTGCGTTCCATCTGGTTAATATCGGTTAATCTTGTTATGGTGCCCTGCGGGATTATGTTTTGGCTTACACTACTTATCGCTGCCATAGAGAGAATTTCGAGTATGTGTGTTCGCGAGATTCTTCTGCCGTTCAGCCTGTAAACGCTTTGACCGTTTCTGTAAACCTCCCGCGAAACCGTGACTGTGACCGTGTCAACAGGCATTGTGCCGTCTGAATTGTCAAATTGAATTATCACCTTAGCCATCTTCGCCCGTTCCAGCCCAGCCTTTTCAGAACCGTGAAAAATCAGTTTAGCAGCGTTTTCCGCGCGAAGTCTTCTTGTGCTTAGTTCACCTAAAGCAAATAAACAAGCGTCCATAATGTTGGTTTTTCCGCTTCCGTTCGGACCAGTTATGGCAGTGAAACCCTGATCTAGGGCTACTTTAACGGTTTGCGGACCGAAAGACTTGAAGCCTTTAAGCTCTATTTTTTTAATGTAGGGCATTCACTCAGCGCCCTCGCGTTTGGAAGCAGTGCATTTTCTCATAAACATCTCATTAACATTCTTATAAAAGCTTATTCGCATCAACAAGTTTTAACAGTTACGTAAAAAAAACACGTAAAAGAGAAAACTAATAAGTGACGCCGAGAAAAAACTGGCAAAAGGGGAACAGCGAAAATGAGCGTGGGATCCGTCTTGAAAAACTTGAGCGGCGTACAAGAAATTTTGGTGCTAGCGCTGATGATAGTGTCCGTTTTCGCACTTTTCTACTCCGACATGGAATTCACGTACAAGATAGGCATAGGCGTGTTAGTGTTCACCGTGATTTTCTTGACAACACTGGCAAGCCAAGTGTTGAAGCAAGAGAAAGAGACCAGCCAGCGCTGAAGAACAACCCCGTCCCTTACAAATAGATTAAGCCTGAAACGGCTCTGTTTTCATTCTTGACGATAAATTTGTGGTGCTCCGGCCGGGATTCGAACCCGGGTCCGTGACTCGAGAGGCCACTATAC
>CAZUHG010000057.1:0-10508 GCA_964620515.1 uncultured Candidatus Bathyarchaeia archaeon | reverse complement strand
GTTGGTGGGGTCCACTGTCTGGATGGTCCAGTTTAGCCCTGTCCAACTGGCATACCACAAGCCTACACGAAGCTCTCCACAAAGAATGTTAGGGTTATTGTCAGTGCCCAATGCAATGCCGGTTGCAGCGCCAGTCGTTATCTGTTGGATGTTGAAGCCGCCGAGAGAGCTATTCCACCTTGCATACCACAAAAGCTAATCTGAAGAATTAGAGCGAGTGTAAGCTATGCTGGGAACGTTGTTAGAGTCCACTACGATGGGGCAGTAGCCGTTGCTGCCTCTTCCTGCCGCCCTCGTATCCACTGTTTGCACGTTCCAGTTTTGCTGGGCGTGGACCGGTGTGGCCAAGAAGAAAACCAACAAAATCAAGAACACCAAAGGAATACTCAGAAAACCGTAATCTCGCATTCTTTTCAATGGCATTGTAGCTCCATTGATATACTAATATGTGCAATTCGAGAATAAAAAATTTAGCGCGCGCTTAGTCCTTCAGAACGCATGCTCGTCTAAAGTTTTATAGCCTGCAATTCCCACATAGCCACTTCTGAGGTGCCTACACATGCTGGTTGCGGGTGTTGACGAAGCAGGTCGCGGCTGCGTCATCGGTCCCTTAGTCATCGCTGGAGTCTTGATGAAAGAAGAAACTCTGCCCCTTCTACACCAGTTAGGCGTGAAAGACTCAAAGCTCCTTTCGCCTAGAAAACGCGAAGTCCTAGCCGCGGAAATTGCTCGTTTAGCAGAAAAGTACCTGACTGTGAAGCTGTCGCCAAAAGAAATTGACTGCGCAGTGGAATGCAAAAGAAAACTGCACAAGCTGAACAGGTTGGAAGCGCAAACCATGACGCAGATAATAAACGCCCTAAAGCCAGACGTAGCTTACGTTGACGCCGCCGATGTTGATGAAGACCGCTTTAAACACCACATCCAAGAAGGCTTAACCGTCAAAGCAAAAATCACTTCGAAACACAAGGCTGACAAGATTTACCCCGTTGTCTCCGCCGCGTCCATCATTGCAAAAGTGGAACGCGACAGAGAAATTGCAGCTTTGAAAGGCGAGTACGGTGACTTCGGTAGCGGATACATGGCAGACCAGAAAACCATGCATTTCCTGAAACAGTGGTTGCAAACGCACGACGAGTACGCTGACTGCGTGAGAAAATCTTGGAAACCCGCAAAACAGGCAAAAAATGAAAGTGGTATAGTGCAAAAGAAACTTTTCTAAATTATAGCAATCAAGTCCTCAGGCTTATGCATCCCAGATAATTCGTCTATGCAAACGCAGGACACGCCTTTGTGTGGGTATTTCCCTTTTTCCGTGATCAAAACTGGATACGCGCAAATCACTCGGCATATGCTTAGGAGCTCCTCCACTCTGTTATCCACATCCTTTTCTCCGTTCACAGCCACGCTGCCCACTATCACGTACTTATCGTTTGGAACGTTCATTACAAAATCGAAAGGCGCCTTGTGAACGGGAGAAATGTCGCAGAAAGCGAATTTTCTGAACGTTTTTTGAAGAAGCACCTTTCCAGCGACGGCGTGTTTCGCCTTTATGAGGAGACATTGCCGCTGTTTCCGTGTTCTTTCAAGAACGTTTATCGGCTTCGCCACTGGAACCCCCAGAGTTTTAGCTAACTTGTACGCTGACGTCACCGATGCTCTGGCCATGCCTCTTTCGTAGCCGTAAAGGGTTCTACGGGAAACACCTATCATTGCCGCAAGCTTGCCAACTGAGAGACCTAGCTCCTTCCGTCTCTTCTCAATAAGCGCACCGTCAACTTCAACAGTATAGCCTCCTGGACCAGCGTAAATTAATGGGTTCCCCGTTTGGAGCGCTATGTTTTTTATGGTTTTCTCTGTTATCACGAAAATCGCGTTTCGCGAGTACACAGTGTCATCTTCCAGGGGTTTGCCATGCGCTTGCTGGCTTATTATCAATGAAGCGGCGGAAATTCTACTAGCTATCATTTTTAGTTCTCGGGCGCTCTGAGCGGGAAAAGTGTCTACGTCCGAGGTAACTTTCACTAAAACGGTTTTGGCGTCTTTTCTTGCTGCGAAGTCGAAGCAGCTTGGGCGTGAACAGCATATTTGGGAAACTTGGAAGCCAGCTTCTTTCAACGCAACTGCAAGGGCAACTGCGTTTTCCATTTCCCAATGGTTCATTCTGCCGTCACGGCTGATACCAGACTGCGCTGAAAAATATAAACAATGCTCTCTGCACTCTACTATGGTGCGCCTCTTTTTAATCGTACGCCACTGAAAATAGACTGTAGGAATGAAAAAGGCTATCTAAATTGAGAAAACAGAGACCTACGCTTACGATCAAAGAGGGAGAGGGAGATGGTATCTACCACAGCACCGCATGGTTCTCCGAAGAGGGGCCTACAATTATGGGTGGTTCGGCACTACGGTTTTGACTACACATCTCCCTCACAAAACAATATGTGCTGATACGGATTGCCCCTGCCAAGTTAACAAATCGTGTTCCAGTCACCGCTGATAGTAGAAGCACTGAAATTAAAGATGCGATTAAGCCCTTCTTCGTTTCCACCAGCAATCCCTGCGTGGTAAATGGCTTTTTTTGGGAATTAAAGCCTTTTTGTAAAGGTTTCTTGACTAAGCGGGCTTTTTTTAGTCAAGATTTCTTGACAAAGTTTTTTTTGAGTTAGTCAAGGTTTCTTGACTAAACTTTTCAGCAGTGGATTCGCTAAAATGCAAACACAAACCAACTGCGATTAATGTTAAATTAAGCGCGTTGCGCCACAATCATAGCGTGCGCCTTGTCATAAGGCTCCAAACGCACGATTTCCTTAACATCAAAGCCTCGTTTCTTCAAGACGGTGGCTTCCTGCTTGTAAATTTCAAGCGGGTCTTTCGTTACGTCTATGCTTTGGGATTTCACAGCCAGCATAAGCCACCCTGACGGCTTAAGTAAAGCGTCAGCGTTGTCCGCCAAAAGTTTAGCTTGTTCAGGCTGTGCTACGTCACAGTAAATGCAATCCACCTTTCCAGGAATAAACATGGCATACTTCTCTGGAAAACGCGCGTCCTCAAGAAACGGTGACATGTTAAGCCTGAATGCACAAACGTTGTCCACCAAATCCCTTATCGACCTTGACGCGAATTCCACGCAGTAAACGTGACCTTCTTCGCCGACTATGTCTGAAACGTGGCTTGGCGTGGTTCCAGACGCAGCACCCAAATAAAGAACCTGATTGCCTGGCGCTATGGGAACCGTCTGCACACCCTTAATGATGGCTGCTGCCAGCTTGCTCCTAAAAGCATCCCAAACACGGTACTCAACTTTCTTGAAACGGATGAGCCTCTCGCCGTAAACGGTTCTGCCCGGCGTCAAGTTTCGCGTGGCTAACCGTTGCGCGCCGTCCTCAAGTATTGCCTGATAGATTTCCGCGAATTGGTGGTGAGGCTTAACCTTTGCGTGCACGCCTGTTCTTTCTCCACTTCTGGTCTCGCCACCGTTGCTCCCTGCGGTCTGGTCGCTGTTCCCTCCGTTCAAACCTCGGCTTGTTCTCTTTCGGTGGCGGCGGCTCCTTGTACTTCTTGCGAATCTCCTCAAGTCTCTTGTCTATATCCGCCTTCAAAGAGTCCCCGACAAATTTGCCTCCAAACGCGTCAGCCCGCACAGCAATAGCTAATTTTCCAGCTATGACTCTGGCGATTTTGCCTCTCTGCCACCTTTTAGCATCATGCAACAAAGCATGCTGGAAGATCAAGCCATGTTTGGGCGGTCGCGCTCCCGTTTTCAACGAGCGGAACAATGCCTTCTCCGCGCCCAAAACCTGAATCGTGCTAGCGGGTCTCATAGCCAAGTTCTGCAAGCTTCCAGCTATGGCGATTAAGCGTGCGCCCAGAAGCGCTCCAGCTATTGCTCGGGTGTTAGGCGCCACTTCCTCCATGGTTTTGTCCACGTAGTTCTCCATGTTCTTTCGCAACTCGTATAGCTCCAGCACGTTCCGGCTTAAGGCTTGAATTTCTGCCATGTCTTGTTCTGCTATGTCAGCGCCCATGGATGCTTCAGCCGCTTTAGCGGTTACCTCAGCCCGTTCTTTAGAAAACGCTTCTTTCTCAAGGGCTTCAAACGAAAAGTTATCTCTATAGCCCAAATTCATGACAAGCCGCGAGTAGGTTTCATGCTTTTCAATTAACCTGTCAAGCTCGGGAAAATGAACCCCGTACCATTCTCTGAGGCGACCCATGAACAGGTTCACGGTCCTGTCTAAGTCATCAAGAGTCTGAATAGCCTGAGCGATAATCAAATCCCTCTTTTCAGCAGCGCCCTTAACCCTCAACTTGGCAAGTTCCATGCTGACGTTGCGGTTCCAGACGCCGAGTTCTTTCGCGTCTTTGGCAAAGCCAGTTTCAACCGCAACCTGCTCCATCTGACCGCGCAAAGCCGCAACCTCCGAGGACTTTGTGACTTCAACGTTAACGTTCAGCTCTCGCTGCGCCTCGTTGGCTAGGCTAGAGTTCTCGAAAACGAAAACATCATAACCCAGATTCTGAAGTGCATTCAACAAGAGTGAGATTTCAGAGATGTTTCCAGATTCAATCTTCATAATGCTCTTGGCTGCTGCCAGCGGCTTTTTAGAGAACAACATTTTACCTGCAAGGTTGCCTTGCTCGTCAAAAGCCACAATTCCGAAGGGAAACTGAATTATCACTGCTTTCATGGCGTCTAAACTCCGTCACAAGCTAACTATTAACCGTCTTAATAAATAGTTGTTGCCGCAACAGCGCGACCAGCGCTATTTATAGTTCCTTTAAATAGAGAGTGTATAGTTTTTTCCAAGCGCTAGAGTGTAATCGTTTTGATGGTGTTTTGCTAGCTGAGTTTTTTTCTAAAGGTAAATAAATAAGCTGTTGGTAACATAGAGAAACCTGAATTTGGTGAAGTCCAGTGAAGAGAATCGTTGCCATGGTTTTGTTTATGGTTTTTTCAGTGGCTGTTCTCTTGCCGTTTTTGTTTTGCACGCAAACGGTTTTGGCTCAGGATGACAGTTACACTATAGAACGTGTTGATCATCAAGTTGAGGTTATGTATTCTGGACATGTAGTTATACGCGATACAATATACGTGACTGGGCAATTAACGGATGGTTTCCTGATCGGTTTTCCTCATAAGTATGGTTCCTACGTTCTCAAAGCCGTAGCATACGACGACAACAACGTTTTTCCAGTGAGTCTTGGTGTACAATTAGGAGGTCAAAGCGGTTTTTACGGCGCAAAAATAAGCTTTCCACAAGAAACACCTCAAGTTTTCACTGTAGTGTTTATCCTTTCGAACAGTCTAGTAAGCCAAGATGCCGACGATTTCACTCTTGATTTCCCAGCCTACCCCAGTTTCGTGAAAGTCGCCGCCCAATGTAACACCGTAGTCACTCTTCCAGATGGCGCACAAAACGTAACCGTTACAAAAAACGATGGCGCAGTTCAAGCAAATAGTTTTGTTAAGAGCAATTTGGCTGCGTTCACTTATTCCCCAGCAACTGCCACTTTTTCCCTAAGTACTGGCAACCTCCAACTAATCACCATAAGCAAGCTAAATCGTCAAGTCACAATAAACCCCATAGGCAACATAGCAGTCTCCGACAGCTACCGCATTACAAACAACTCAACAAGCAGCATCAGTTCTCTCAAAATAGGTTTGCCTCTTGATGCTTTGAACATTGCTGCAAAAGACGAGTTTGGCAGAAGCCTGACAACCGAAGTCACAACTAGTAACGACAGCATACGTTTTGTTAATGTCACTCTCATATCGTCTCTAAACAGCGGTGCATCAATACTATTATTAGTTGATTACACGTTGTCCACTGCATCGTCTGAGCAGACCACACACTTTACTTTGAATTTTGATATTTTCCCCGCTCTTAACTACTACGTTGACACGATCACCGTTAACTTTATTCCTCCCGAAGGAGCAAAATTTCTAGAGCCACAACTTTCAGCACTAGATCCTTCCTTAAGTTTAACCAGAGAAGCCTTTCAGGAAACACTTTCAATCAGCAGAGAAGGTGTCAGCAACATAGATTACGCTGTTCCTTCCGAACACGACTTGCAGATCACGTACGACTATAATCCTTTGTGGCTGTCTTTCCGCCCTACTCTGTGGATGTGGACCATAGCGGCTGTTGGAACCGTAATTATAGCTGCTTGGAGAAGACCTAAAGCTGCAGCACCACGGCGAGTTGCAGCGCCAAAAGCATCCATAAACTTTAGCCCAGATCACGTCAGAACCTTTAACGAAGCATACGAAGAAAAAAACAGGCTAACCTTAGAATTGAAGTCCCTTGAAGCAAGAGCACAAAAAGGCAAAATCCCAAGACGCCGATACAAAGTGCAACGGAACACGTTAAAAGCACGTTTAGATACCCTAACCAAAAACATAGTTGAACTGAAGACCATTTTCCGTAGCGCAGGCGGAATTTACGCGGATTTGGCTCGACAGCTAGATAACGCAGAAAATGAACTCATTACAATCGCAACAAGCACTAGAACTATTGAAGTTCGCCACAGCAAAGGGGAACTCCCATTAGAAGCATACAAAAAAGCACTCGCAGATTACCAGCGACGGAAAGAAAAAGCTGAGGCGACAATCAACGGAATACTCCTAAGACTACGTGAAGAAATTCCCTAACCAACCTAAACACTTTTATTCCACTTATGAAGATTGAATCAAACTTACAAGAGGTATAAAATATGGTAAAAATAGTAGTTGACAATGACAAATGCAACGGATGCGAAACCTGCGTTAACACTTGCCCAGTAGGTGTCTATGAAATCAAAGACGGCAAATCTGTCCCAGTTAATGTTAGCGAGTGTTTAGTCTGCCGTGCATGCGAAGCCCAGTGTCCTCAAGGCGCAATTCAGGTAATCGAATAAGTTATCACTTCAACATTCGATTCATCCATTGCGTACGCGTGTCTTCTATCAAGAAATATCTTAGACCATATTCCTCTCTTTTCTCATCTATTCTCAACAAGAGAGCACTGTCGCTCTGTGAGCGACCCCCCTCCCTTTTAAATACAGTAAACTTGAGGCTAAACGTTAACGAACATACCACGCGGCAAGTCATTTTTCGGTCATTTGGTCGAGAAAGAGTTTGTTTACATACTCAGTTACAGACAGCTTTTGTTTCTTCGCTATTTTCTTGAAGGCACCATTTATCCCTGTGGAGTATTGCACCGCCTTTTTAGGCTTCTCCACTATTGACAAGGGCAAACCCATGTTCACAGCAACTTTTCTTAACACCAATTTTCTCAGCGTAGCTGCACTCTTTTCGATTTTCAATTCAATAGGCAGGTTTAAGGCAAATTTGGCGATTTGATATGAGGCAAAAGGCAAACGTAGCTCCACATCGTGGAAACTGCAGATTTTCACATCTCTCTCAATGTTGCTCTCATGAAGCTTAACGACGTCATCAAACATGGTTTTTCTTACTTTTTCCTCTCCATGCGAGATGTAATCGTTAACGTAGCGTTGATAGCCTCCAAACAGCTCGTCTGCACCCTGCCCAGCCAGCAGCACCCTGAATCCCGCTTCAGCCGTTTTTTCAGCTGTCCAATAAAAAGGTACTCCAATGCTTGCCTTGACGGGATCTGCTTCTTCAATAAGCTCCACAACTCTAGGAACAGTTTTTTCAACATCCGCTTCTCTAAACAGATAAACCTGCAAAGGCAAGCCCAACGCATCTGCCGCTTTCTTTGCCTCTTCTGTTTCAGGACGATTCTCCAAGCTCACATGAACCAAGTGAACGTTTGCTCGGCATTTTTTTGCCAGAGACGCGACAATGCTGCTGTCTAAACCTCCAGAGAACGCAACCGCAACCTCCTTTGTCCCCGAAACTCGCCTGCGCACAGACTTCTCCAGCAGTTTCTGCAGTGTTTCCGCCGCCTTTTGCAGAGTCATTTGTTTTGGTTCTGAGCAAACCAGCGTCTTAACAGGCTTGAATTTGAAGCCTTCTCGGCTGACAAATGCCAAATGCCCAGGTGGAAAGGACTGCGTTTTTTCTATACCAATTTTCCACAAGGCTTTTCGGTTCGAAGCAAGAGCAGCCACGGTTCTGTTCTCGCCATAATATAGAGGTTTAACACCAATAGAATCTCTTCCTGCAATGATTCGTTTAGGCTCCGCGATTAAAAATGAAAAGTCACCCTCAACCTCCTTAAGAAACGTCTCGCTTGCTTTGAGGTGGTCTACATGTTGAAGCTTTTTGGCAAGGATTTCTGTACCTGAAGCGCCCAAAGTCGGCGAGTAAATTCTGCCATCAAAAAGGACCGCTGCATCTCCTAAACGTAAAGGTTGCCTGTCACAGGAACTAAGTGTTACGTTGCCACCTCGCTTGTCCAACACCGCAAGAGTTGTTTTCATGCTTACTCGCCTTCGTGTCCCGTTTACTCTATTATCGTTGGGTAAAACATTAATCTTTAATCCGCATATCCTTCTGTCGAGGAAATTGACTTGCCTATCCTACCTATAGACACTGGTCGTTACGGAACCTCCGAGATGCTCAAGGTCTTCGAGGAAGAGGCTCGTGTTCAAAGATTACTTGACGTTGAAGCCGCGTTGGCTTTGGCGCACGCTGAAGTCGGCAACATCCCGCGGAAGGACGCTGAAAAAATCGCGGCTATGGCTTCCACCAAATACGTCAAGATAGAGCGCGTGAAAGCCATTGAGAAGGAGATAAAACATGACATTGCGTCTTTGGTTCGTGCGTTATCTGAAGTGTGCGGCTCAAGCGGCGCATACGTTCACTTAGGTGCCACAAGCTACGACATTGTAGACACTGCCAACGCCCTGCAGTTGAAAGATGCACTGGAAATCATCAGCAGAAAATTAGCCACGCTGAAGAGCATCTTGCAAAAGCAGACTGCGCAGTATAAGGAAACGGTGATGATTGGGAGAACTCACGGGCAACACGCGTTGCCAATCACTTTAGGCTTCAAGTTCGCAGTCTGGGGCTATGAAGTCTCGCGGCACATTGAGCGGCTGAACGACTGCAGAAACCGCGTTTTGGTTGGGAAAATGAGCGGCGCCGTTGGCACCCAAGCCAGCTTAGGCGAACACGCAGCACGCATTCAAGAACTCGTGATGAAGCGGCTGGGCATTCGTGCAGCGGATGTTTCCACGCAAATCGTGCAGAGAGACCGCTACGCCGAATACGTCTGCACTCTAGCCATGATTGCCTCTTCACTGGAAAATTTCGCCACAGAAATTCGCGAGCTGCAACGACCTGAAATCGGCGAGCTTTTCGAGTCGTTTGAGAAGGAGAAGCAGGTTGGCAGCTCCACTATGCCTCACAAGCAGAATCCTGAAACGTGCGAAAGAATCTGCGGTTTAGCCCGAATCGTCAGAAGCCTAGTTATTCCAGCGCTTGAGAACGCGGTCACGTGGCACGAGAGGGACCTGACCCAGTCCTCGGCTGAACGCTTCATTTTCCCAGAGTCGTGTATTCTGACCGATTACCTGCTGTTCTTAATGAGCAACGTGGTGGCGAACTTGCGGGTTGACAAGCAGCGAATGTTGCGGAACGTTGATTTGACGCAGGGGCGCGCCATGTCGGAAGCCGTGATGATGGCGCTGGCAAAGAAAGGCGTGAACAGGCAAGAAGCCCACGAATTGCTTAGGAAATTAACCATAAAGAGCGAGGTTGAAAAACGGCATTTCCGCGAAATACTCCTAGAAGATAAGTTTGTCAGCGGCAAGCTGAGCAAGAAAGAAATTGATGCGGCGTTGAATCCGAAAAACTATTTGGGCACGGCAGTTAAACAGGCAGAGGCGTTCGCAAAGTTAGGTTAATAGTCCGCCAGCGACTTCTGTTTCCACTCGTCGCCTTTCTCAAGTTTCTCCCAAGTTTCCTTCTTGACGAAACCGCCAACTTGCTCCTTGATTTTCTTAGCTAACCGTGGCCCAATCAGCGGCAGATTCGTCAAGTCTTCAAGTGGCGCGTGCTTTATGGCTTCGATTGTCTTGTATCCAGCGTTGTACATGATGCGTCCGCGCACGCGTCCTACTCCTTGCAGCTTGACGATTGGCAGCAGCTCTCTCTTTATGCCTTTCTCCACGCGCTCTATCAGCTCTGAGGCTAAGGGCAGAACATCCTTGTTTCCCACAAGCCTGCCTATTTCATGCGTGGCGTGGAGCAGCCACTTCGCGTTTTCAATAATCCTGTAAAGGTCGCCTGGCTGAACGTTGAAGCGGTCCAGCAGTTTTTCCTCGCTTGTTTCTTCAATCCAGTTTTTCAGGACAATGGCTGTTTTTATTTCTCCGAGGAACTCTTCGTAAGCTATGTGGTCGTCCCACTCGTTTGGCACTTCCATAAACAATTCTTCTTTGTGCTCTTCCATGAGGACAGCCATTTCATCTAACTCGCGCGAGTAAGGTCTCATTACTGGTCCCATGTCTGGTGTGTGTGCAATCAAGTGCAGCAGGCTCAGGTCGGTTAGGCAAGCGGGTTTGCAGCGTAGTGCGTCGCGGATTTCGACTCCTGA
>CAZUHG010000056.1:0-10781 GCA_964620515.1 uncultured Candidatus Bathyarchaeia archaeon | reverse complement strand
CCTTTAGCTTTTCTTCTCGTCTTTCATCGAACGGATAATGACTTTCTTAGCGTAGATTTTAGCGTCCTTCAGGATTATCTTGAAGCCGCCAGCCATTATGGGTAAAGTTGCAGCCGACGCCACAGGTATCATTGCACCTTCTTCCGCTTGCGCTTCTGCAGGCGCTGCTTCTTCAACTGCTGCCGCTTCAGTCCATCTTTTCACAACAGGGTGGCTTTTCTCCTTCAGGAAGGCTTTCAAACCATCAATATTCTGCACGTTCTCTTCGGTAGCTATCTTGTCCACAACGTCTGCGGGAATGAAGTCTTTGACGCGTTCCTTCACTTCTTTTGGCAGCCAAACCACGCGGTTCCATCCATCGTCAGCCGCAAGGAACTTCTTTGAACGCATGTACTCAATGGACATGCCGTGGAAACCGTCTATTTGCCGTCCGCCCGCAGTGGAGTCAGCAAGAGTTGAGAAGGGCAAACCGTTCACTGTAACGCCTTTGAAGCTTCTGTTGACCACGCCGAATCCGTCTACTTCTGGAATGTAGAACGCCACAGCTTCGAAGCAGCCGCATGAAGTGTGTGGATGATCAAACGCCGTGTACAGCCAAACCTGTTCGACATCACCCAGTGTGCGCTTCTTGACTGTCTCGTTTACGCCTGAGTACTCGCCTTTTTCCGCGTCTACCAGTTCGCCTCTTTCGATAGCGAAAACGGGTCCCTTCGGATCAATTTGCGCTGAAGCACGTCCATCAAACCAGCTTATGGCACCGCAATTAGAGTAACGTTGCGGCGTGATAACGCACACATGGCTTGGGGCAAATGACTGGCATAAGACACAGCCGTAGAACTTGTCGACTTCTTCATCTTTTAATCCTCTTGCTCTTGCGTCTCGGGCTTCGTAATCTTCCAAAGCTTGGGGATAAAGCTCTTTCACCTTCGCTGGGTCAGTGATGAAGGTTATCTGCACTTTCTCGATTATGGGTAGTTCGCTCCTGAAAAGCTTGTAAAGCACTTTGCCGATGTACTCGAAAGAGTTCAGCCCTTTCTGGAAGGATTTCTTGCCTAACCTCATCCAGATGTCGTAGCGCTGGTTGAGATGCATGAAGCCTTCAATGAAGTTCAGATAGCCGTGTATGCGCCTTTCAATTACGCCTTCAAGTGCCTCTTCAAGCGTGGAACCGGCAGCTTCAACCAATATTCCCAGCGGATATGCTTGTCCTTCTTTCATATCTTTAATGTCGGGACCAATAATGGTTATTTTCCCGTCTTCAACTTCCTTCAGGGGTTTAACTTTTGCTAGTTCAAATTTTTCTTTGAGTGTTGGACCACCGAGTTCTACTTGCATGTCGTTTCTGCGGATACGTTCGCCTTCGTAAATGACGCCAACATCTACAGGTATATCTTCAAACATTGACATTTTTTATTGTCCTCCTTCAAATTTTGAAGTCATGACTTTGAGGTTGTTAGCCCAGTCTTCCAAAGACCCGTTTGGATAAGACCAGCTAGCATGTGGATGATAAAGGTTGTCTATAGTCATAGTTTTGAGGTCTGGAGCGAAATGCTTGAGCCCACACAGGATAAGCGCTTCCATATAATAGGGCAAACCGACGAAAATTGCCAAGTCAGGGTGCCCTTTGCCGTCAAGTCCCTGCCATTCTGGATCAACCAGCCGATTGCCTATATCCATCGCAGACATGAAACCTGCAGGTTCATAGCCTCGTTTCAGAAACTCGCTTACCATGTGCGCCGTTGCGACCACTTGGACTTTTGAGGCTTTGGCGAAGTCGATCAGGTATTCAATAAGCTGCTTTCCTTCCATGCATCGTTCAGTGGCGTTGCTACCGACCACGAGAATTGGGCGAGCAGCTTTCTTTATCATCGCCACAGCTACTTCGGGTTTTGTTATCGGGTTTGCTTTCTTTGTTGCTGCTATTTCAGCACATTGCCAAGGTTCACACGACATTTCATATCACTCCTTCTTTTTCCTTATCATTCTTGGAAGCAACGTTGGGTCAGGAATAACTGTTTCTTTCCAGCCTTTCGCTTCCAGTATCTTTGTGACTTCGTCTTTCATTGTCATGGGTACGTCAGCCATCGTGCGCACAAACACGTGAATGTCTGGCGGCATTGTTCCGTAATGGCGCTTGTGCAAGTCAATATAATGGCTCAGCTTTACGCTGCGTCCTTTCCAAGTGTCGTTGGGCCTTATGCATAGTTTAGCTATAGTGACCATGGCTTCTTGCGGTGTTTCAACCGTCTGGAATAAGTGTTCAGGCGCTGGTCCAACGTTCACTTTGTCGCCTGTGCGCGCATCGTAGACTTCCCAGTTTTCAGGCTTGTCTGATCTGCCTAAGAGCATGCGACGGTACTTACTACCGTGTGGTCCGACGAGCACTGGAACGCCTAAACTCCAGAAGCCAGAAGCAATAGATGCTGCTTTCTGTGAATATGCGCCCCAAGCTAAACCGACTGCGCCTACACGGTTGTGTATGTAGTCAGCGATTTCCTCGTAGTTGCCTCGGAGACTACGTTTGGCAAATATGTTAGCGACTTTTATTGCGGCACCTGCGATGTGCGGGTTGGAAACACAAGAGCCGACGTTGAGGACCCCTCCAGCCTCGAATCCTCCTGGGAATTCTTCGTAGAGTGTTTTGCCCTCTTCGTTTCTGTAGGAACCGGCAGACATGGCTGAGCAACCAGAAGTCATCACTATGAAGCGGCGAAGAGCAAATTCTCTGCATATGTCGTAAACGTCTTTGCCACCGTGCGGATAATTAGCGCAACCTACCAATGCAACGATACCAGGAATTTCACCGAGTACAATTGGACCGCCAACGCTTCTAATTTCTACATCTTGTACGGCGCCTCTGCCTGAGCGACAGAAGTTCTTTTCCTCCAGCATTCTCTTCTCGCCGACTTTGAGTATGAAGCTGTGGATTTCGAGTTTGACTGGGCAGGCTTCTTCGCAACGTCCGCATCCGATGCATTCTTCGTACAAGTCTGATAGTGGAGCAAGGTTTCCTTCAGCTGCGGCTTTTAGTGCTGCGGGGATGTTGAGGTCCTGTGGACAGCTTCGCTGGCACATGTTACAGTGCCTACATTTCTTCGCAAGCTCTTTGATTTCGTCTAACTCGGGTAGAGACTTCATTTTCTTGCGCATCGGAGCGACTTTCTGGGCTACTTTTACAGCGACTTCCCCGACTTTTTCAGGATCAAGAATCAAAACTCCTGGAACTTTTCCACTGACCAAGTCTGCCACTATCTCGTCTGCTGGGTCTTTTGTGCGATCCTTAAAACCTATGCAGTTTTTCTCTGACGCTGCTATAACGGGTGCTTTGACGCGTTCAGCCTCTAGGGAACAATCCGTTCTGACACATTGCTCGTCCAAAACTACTACGTCGGCAAATCCACCGCGTATAAAACGTAGTTCCCATGAGATTGGCCCGACGATTTTTGCGCGGTCAAAGTATCTTGTGTTATCGATAGCAGTGCAGCATAACCCTACGACTTCCATCTTGTTGTCAAGTTTGTTATCTTTCATGTAGTCAATTATTCCAACAGAAGGTACGACGTTGTGACCAATGCACATGATGACTGGCTTTGATTGGTCAACTGTACCTATACCCATTTCGATAAGTGGAGCTTCAGGGTCAGCCTTCGGGAAGTCAAAGACAGAAATTTGAGCAAGGTCTGCAATTTCCATACCTACCTGGTCAATTCTGCCAGCGTGAAAGGCTTTGGATTCAAAATCCAAGTTGTTAGCTTCTTGACCAGTGTGCGCAACAGAGACTAGATGAGTAATTTGTGATTCACAGTATGATAAAACCTCGTCTAAATCTCCGAGAGTTTCCGGTTTTATTCCAGTGACAAGCCTAGTAACTGGAGCTTCAACCTTCACGTTTAAGCCGCCTACATCCAAAGGATAACGCCGACCATATTTCTCGATCAGGTGGTCAACCACGTGGCGGGCGTGTCCATTGTGGGTTGCGGCACCAATGCAGCAAGCGATAAGTACGATACGTGATGACTGGTCTGCTATGTTTAGTCCACATGCACCGCGTTTTCCCGCTGTCAAGTCGCATTTGCCGTAAGTGCAGAGACAGCACAGGTCGCAATCGGGCATGTAGAAGGGTTTGTACTTGTTGAGGAGTGTCATGTCCCAGTTTCTCAGGGTGGTCAGACTGGGCATGGGTGTGGGTCCCATGGGTTCCTTCCATGAGTCATCAACAATTTTTCCTATGGATAATTCAAGGTTCTTAACAAGACCAGTTGCGGTCTTCATTTCGCCTATTTTTACACGCACGTTTTTAGTAGTCAAGTTTAAACCTCTGTAAAGGTTTTACTAGAAGCAACATGACAGTGTTTTTAAACTTTTCCAGAATTTTTTGGCAAAAGTCATGGTGTGTTCATAATTATGCGAGTTTGGGGGAAATACTGTTGTTTCAGAGGTAGCCTGCGGTTTTCATGATTTTCTTCACCGAAACGCAAGCGGCGTTGTTCGAAGGCAGTTCCAGCAGGGATTTTCCTTCGAGAACGTATTCGTCTAGGGTTGTGTCTGCGGCTATTTTTCCTAGGTATTTGAAGTTTAGTGTGGTTTCTGCGTGGGTGCCGAGTTCTGCGGGGAATCTGTATCCGCCTATGAGGTAGAAGTTGTCGAATTGCATGTCGACTTCTTTGGCGATGCGGTGGGCTCTTTTGACGTGGTCTATGGATTTTTTTGAGTGGTCGAGGATGTCGAAGATGTCGTTGACTTTTGATGTGATTCGGCGGTTTAGGTGTTCGAGTCCTGCGGGTGAGTCGATGAGTACGTACTTGTAGTTTTTGGTTAGTGATGCTAATGCGCCTTTGAGTGCTGAGTTGGGCATGCAGTAGCAGCCTTCGACCCATTTTGTGCCTACGGATAGGAAGTCGAATTTGTTGCTTTCGTAGAGGCCTTTTTCCCAGATTTTGTTTTCTATTCGTTCTGTGGGTGGGATTCCTATGGTTGTTCCGCCTTTTTCGATGAAGGTTGTGACGAGTAGTTCGGCGATTGTGGATTTTCCTGCTTCTTTGAGGTCTATGCCGACCATTTCGGCGAGGTTTTGGTCTGGGTCTGCGTCGACTAGTAGGAGGGGTGTTTGGTTGTTTTCTGTGAGGTGTTTTGCCATTAGGGCTGTGAAGCTGGATTTTCCTGTTCCTCCGCGTCCGATTGTGACTATTGTTTTCATTTTTTGTTGCCTCATGTTGTTTGTTTTTTTATTAGGGTGTCGCAGAGGTTGTTGATGGCTTGTGTTGCTTTGGTGTTTTTGTTCGTGAGGGGGGTTTGTCCTTTCATGTCTGCTGTGGTGATTTTTGGGTCGAATGGGATGGAAGCGAGCAGTTTGAGCCCGTTTTTTTGGGCGTATGTTTGGATGGCTGTTTTTTGGGTGGTGTTCATGATGCGGTTGCCGATGAGGTAGATGTGTTTCATGCCTGAAGCGGATGCTAGGTCGTGGATGTGTTTGGCGGTTTCGAGTGATTTTAGGTTTGAGTCTGCGATGATTAGGAGTGTGTCGACGTGTTTTGCGGTGCCTCTGCCGATGTGTTCTACGCCTGCTTCCAGATCTAAAACAACTGCTTCGTTGCGTTCTACGATCAGATGCCGAAGCAGTGCGCGGATTACGGCGTTTGGTGCGCACATGCAGCCTGATTCCATGGATTTTACTGTGCCCATGACGATGAGGTTTACGTTGAGTGGGGTTTTTACGGAGTATTCGTGGACGATGTCGTCTACGGTGAATGAGAGGCGGTATACGCCGTTGTAGCCTGTGTTGGTTTTGGATTCTACGAGTTCTTTGTTTTCGGAGATGGGTGTGATTTTGCGGGCTTGTTCGGTGGATAAGCCTAGTGTTAAGGCGAGGTTGGGTGAGGAGTCTGCGTCTATGGCTATGGTGTTGTAGCCTCTTTCTGCGAAGCCGCTGGCGAGTCCTGCTGCGATGAGGGTTTTGCCAACTCCGCCTTTGCCAGAAACCGCGATTTTCATGTTTCTCCCGTGTGGTGAAGTGTTTTTTTGGATTTATTTAGGTTTCTTTAGAGGAAACAGGTTTTGCTTGATGTGGCGGTGCTGTCTGCTGCTCAGAAACTGACCCCCCTCCCTTTTAAATAGGCTGAACCTTTTCAACATGCTAATGGTTGCGGAAAACGCCAATACGGACCTACCCCCTATAGGTTTCTGCAATCTATTTCTATTAGGCGGCAAATAGGCTGGTGTTCCTATGCAGTGGGCTGTTGCAGAATAGCCCGTGACCTTGTTCAGGCTGCCTCTCTGGCTTTCACCTCCCTGCGCCGCGGAAAGAACCAGTGATTTCTCAAAGAGCGGCATACGAGAATTCAAAGAAACAACAAGCCCCTTAAGAACCCTCACGAAATTCACCAATTTACAAGTTTACAAGGGTTTGCTTGCTCGTTGTTTTTGACGCTGCGGAGCTATCTGCGGGGAAGAAGCTTTATTTAACAAATCGGCTCTTCATATAGTGGAATTCAGGTGGCAAGAAGTGACCGTGACAGTTAACAAGCACGAGTTAAAGGTGGTGCTGGATAAGTTGGACACTGTTAAACTTGAGCTTCTGAGGCTTCGAGCGATGCTCCTGCCCGAAGAGGAAGCCAGCGCGGAAGAGAAACGAGAAATTGAGGCGGCTCGGAAAGAGATAGGGAAAGGCTCCAAGGTTAAGCTTGACGAGTTAGTTAAAGAGCTGTGTTGATTTTTCTTGTTCGAAGTCATTGCGGCTTCAAGAGCCAGAAAATCTGCCAAGAAACTGCCTGAAAATTATAGGCGCAGAATTGTAGAGTTTCTTTTGATTTTGCGTGAGAACCCTGTTCCAGCCGAATATTACGACTTGAAGAAGCTTAAGTGATGCACGGACACATATAGGGCAAGAATCGGCGATTTGCGAGTGATTTATGAAGTACTGTGGGACCTGAGAAAAGTTCATGTTCTGGTAGTTGAGCATAGAGAAAGAGCATACTCATAAAAACAGGACAGCCCCTTAAGAACCCTAACGAAATTCACCAATTAACCAATTTACAAGTTTACGAGTCTAGAAAGTGTTGGAACTGGCGCGGGTTTCTGCGAGCTCTTTTAGATGGTGATTGTTTCTTCGTTCTCTAGGCATTTTGAAGCGTAAAGAAGTGCAGCTTTGATGTCGCCTTTCTTGAGCGTTGGGTATTGCCTGAGTATTTCTTCTTCGGTCATACCGCTGGCTACGAGTTCGATGATTAAGTAGACTGGAATGCGAGTTCCTTTAATGACTGGTTTCCCAGATAAAACTTCAGGATCGATGACTATTCTGTTTGACAGTTCCTCCAACATGAACCACCGCTAAAGCACACTTAGCTATGGAGAGTAATGTTAGACCGCTGTATTATAATTATCTGAAAAAGTCGACAAAACCAAACCCTGAAAGCGTATAAGAAACCTAATGAAATTTACCAATAAATGTACCAATTCACAAATTTACAAACAAATTTACATATTCCGAAAGGTTTGTTATTCGTAGGCTTTTTCTCTTTGACCCACGTAGTGGATTAGGATTGTTTTTTCGTCCCATAGAACCTCATAGACTATTCGGGTAGCGCCTACGCGGATTCTGTAGGTGTTGTCGCAGCCTTTGAGTTTGCAGACGTCTGCTTTTTTGAAGGGGATGGGGTCGTTTTTCAAAATCAGTATGACTGTTTTTATTTTCTGTTTCTGTTTGTGGTCTGTTTTTGCGAAGGTTCTGAGGGCTTTTCTCTTAATTTTAATCGTGAACATCTGTTTTAGCCCAGAGTTTTCATCAGTTCTTCTTCGCTGGCGACTTCGTCTTTTTCACGTATGGCTTTCTTTTCCTCTTCGGTCGGCTCTTCCGTTGGTAAGAGTTTTTCAACTAGCTCCTTGTAGAGGAGCTTGATTTCTTTCAGTTCTTCTCGGATGTCTTCCAAAACTCTGGTGCTCACAGTTCAGCCCTTCGCACTTGTCTATTAGAACCCGCGTTTATATCTCTTATGAAACCACCTTGAAAAACAGGTTGGAAAAAGCAGGCAAGAACCCTAACGAAATTCACCCAACTTCAAAGTTTTTCTTCTGTTTTCTCCTTATTCCGATAAGCTTTTGTTTAGACTTAAACTATTAGGATACAGTTGAAGGGAAATTATGCCAAAGTGTGACCAATGCGGGAGGGAAGAGGTTCTTCCGTTTACATGCGCTTACTGCAGCGGGAACTATTGTGTTGAGCATAGACTTCCAGAAAACCATAACTGCGCACACCGTCCAAAGAATCCTCCGCCGTATCTGGCTACACATAATAATAGACAGCCGTCAGAAATGCCAGCAGCGAAACGTAGACAATTCCCTCTAAAAAAGTTAGTTGCGTTAATTACAATTGCCGCAATAGTTGGTGCTATTATCTGGACTGCATACCCCGCTCTCGTTCAATTAACTCAAAATCCGTCAGCAACTCCTGCAACAGTGCCTCCAGTGCCGAGTACGACTCCACCAGATACTACGTCGCCAGATACAACTTCAGAGTTAAGCCATGAAGAACTGGTGGATTACGCCTTGTCATTAATCAATTCTGACAGGCAGGCTCATGGGTTGCAGCATGTAACACTGAGCAGTATCGATTCTGGGCAACGCCACGCAGAACATATGCTTGAAAACAAGTTCCTTAGTCATTGGGACACGAACGGTTACAAGCCGTATATGCGATACACTTTGGCAAATGGAAAAGGGTCGGTATCCGAGAATGCGGCTTGGCTATATTACAGCGGAGAAATAGACCCGTTTGAGGCTATTGAGGAACTTGAGCATGACATGATGTACGATGATGCTGCCTCAAATTGGGGTCATAGAGACAATATCCTCAACCCACTTCACAACAAAGTAAGCATCGGAATAGCCTACGACCACACTAACATATATTTCGTTCAGGACTTTGAGGATGACTACGTTTCATGGTCAACACTAACTCTCTCCACTCAAGTTGTTATGCAAGGAACCATTTTGAAAGCAGGGGAGTCAATTTCGCAGGTAGTGATTTACTTTGACAATCCAACGCCTCTGACAACTCAGCAATTGGATAACCCACCTTACGATGGTAGTTATGATGCGGGAACCTACGTCGGCATGGTGGTCTCGCCGCCTCCACTTGGTTCTCAATATCTACCACCAGAAGAAGGAATTTTGATTGTAGCGAACACATGGAGTGAAGCAGGACAAAACTTCAACATAAGATTCGATATGTCAACTGCTTTTGTTCAATATGGCATGGGAGTCTACACTTTGTACCTCTGGACAGATTCCAACAATTATCTCACAAGTCTGTCCATTTGGAACTAACAAACTAGCACGGGCGAAATTGGGCAATTCATGGAATTTAATAAATCTTAAATCTGCATAGCGTAGAAATATTTTAAGCATGCTAGAAACAAAAAAGATAGATAACAATGCAATTGTTGAGCTCATTCGATTAGTTGACAAGAATAAATTTGAGCTGTTCAGGTATTTTGACGTATTTAGAGGCGATTGGGGTATTATGCTTACTTCACTAGTTGTAACAGCGATTTTTATTTTCATTTTTGTATTCGTTGTGGGAGTAGTTCTTAAAATATTGCCTTTTACCGACCAGTTAGTATTGACTTTATATCCTTTGACACTTTTCTTTGCTTTTTTCTCTCTAACTACACGAATTCAAGAAAAACATGTGATGGACATTCGCTTTAAAAGAGCCTTAGGTTTGAAACAGTTCACCGAAGATGAAAAACCCTTTCTTAAAGCCCTAATTAAGTTGAGAAGTAGAAACCCCGAAATGGATTTGGAGCGAATTTACAACTTGTATCCAGAGATGTTTACGCAAGAAAAACTATTGGAAAAGCTGTATGCTGATAAGCTTTTTGGATAAAAATAATAGCTGAACCGAAAAGAGCTAATCAAAACAGTAAGGTGAAGGCTTCAGGAAAAGGTGTGAGTTGCATAGTTTTTAAACGTGTATCTATACAGAATAGTGGGCATATGTTGGGGTGTTGGTTGTTTGGGTGGTAAGCCGCTTGTTTCCATAGTCAGCGCGGGCTTGTCAAAATTCGGAAAGCGCGAAGGCTTGTACGCTAGGGAGCTTTTCGCCGAAGCCGTCAAAGAAGCGTTTGACCGCTGCCCACGGCTGGAGCCTAAACGCGACGTGAAAGCCATGTTTGTAGGTCACATGGGCGAAGCGTATGAGCATCAGGGGCACATGGGCGCGGCAGCCGCAGACTGGGCAGGACTCCTAAACATTCCCGCCACGCGAACCGAAGCGGCATGCGCCAGCTCAGGCGCAGCACTGCGGTCAGGCGTTTACGCTGTGCTCTCAGGCTTAGCCGACATCGTCATGGTGGGCGGCGTCGAAAAAATGACGCATCGAAACACCGCAGAAGTCACCGAATACCTCGCCATGGCATCAGACTACCCGTTCGAACAGTGGCACGGCATCACCTTCCCAGGCTTATACGCGCTCATGGCGAAAGCGCACATGCACAAGTACGGCACCACCGAAACGCAGATGGCGCAGGTTGCCGTGAAAAACCATCACCACGGCACCCTCAACCCGAAAGCCCACATGCAGAAGGAAATAACCGTGGAAGCCTCCTTAACCAGCCGCCTCGTCGCCTCACCACTCAAAATGTACGATTGCTCACTTATCACGGACGGCGCAAGCTGCCTAATCCTAACCAAACCCGAGCTTGCAGCGCGCTTCACGGACCAGCCCGTCCACATAGTCGGCACGGGACAAGCCAGCGACACTCTAGGCTTATACGAACGCCAAA
>CAZUHG010000055.1:0-10810 GCA_964620515.1 uncultured Candidatus Bathyarchaeia archaeon | reverse complement strand
CAAATGCATCGAAGTGTTACATCGAGATGAAAAAGCTGGCGGCAAAGGCAAAGCTTCAGCTCTGAACTCTGGTTTAGAGCATTCAACAGGAGAAATTGTGCTTTGTTTCGACGCGGATTACTACCCGCAGAGGGAGATCGTGGAAAAGCTCGTAAAAGAATTTGCTGATCCCGCCGTTGGTGCAGTGCAGGGCCGCCCTGTTGTCTTGAATGAAGCGCAAAACGTTGTAACACGATTAGTAACGCTGGAAAGGATTGGTGGCTATCGGGTTGATCAAGAAGCACGTGATAACCTCGACCTTATACCGCAATTCGGCGGCACCGTCGGAGGTTTTAGGCGAAGCATTTTGGAAAAACTAGGTGGTTTTGATGAGTCAATGTTAACTGAAGACACGGATTTGACGTTTCAAGTTTATCTCGCAGGCTTTAAAGTTCGCTACGTAGGCGACGCTGAATGCTATGAAGAAGCCGTGGACAATTGGAGAGCGTACTGGCGACAGAGGAGCCGGTGGGCGCAAGGACACATGCAGGTATGTTTCAAGCACGCGCCTCATGTCTTACGAAGTAAAAAACTAAATTTTAAAAAGAAAATTGACGGTTTGCTTCTTCTTCACGTGTATTTCATGCCTATTCTAACTTTAGCCTCTTTTTTTGTAGGCACGTCCCTTATTCTCTTTGGATCTACACAGCTTGTTAACGCGTGTTGGTTCTTTATGCCCGTCTCCTTTTACAGTCTCGTAGGCAACTTTGCACCGTTTTTTGAGATCGGAATTGGTGCTTATTTAGATGGCAGAACGAGAATCCACTGGTTAATTCCTCTTATACTTTTTGCGTATTCGTATAATATTCTCATATGTTCAAAAGCGCTTTTGGACCTTTTTGCTGCGAAGATTCTTGGGAAACGCCAAATTAGCTGGTCGAAGACTCGCCATCTTGGCAATGGAAACCGTTATATTGGAAACTAAGCCATATTGCTCCAAAGATCGTAATGATTCCGAATCTGACCTCGATAATTGCCCTGTTTATTGTGACAATACCGCTTCTCATTTTTATCACGTTTTTACCTGCCTTTCTCGAACTGAAAAAACCAAAAGACAGAGGACCTCGGATAATAATGGAAAGTATTCCAAGAGTAGAAGCACGCATACTGCACGTTACTCAAATTGCGAACATTGAAATGGATCAGAAATTTGATGTCCCGCTGATCCAAACAATGGCGAAAATTATTGAGGTTTTACCAAACTTGGATGTTTAGCGCTATCTCTCTAGGAAGAGCTTTGCGTTTTTCCATTGGTCTCTAGCTAACGCGAGATTTCCATAAGGACCTCCATGGAGCGAATAAAAAATATAGCATAAGTAGATGCACTGTGTGCAGTTACTGTAAGTTTTACGCAGCAAATCGAATTTTTCGCTTTTCCATATTTTGGGTAAATCGAATACTGACGCTGCAAAGTTGTGAACGTGGCAACCAGCAATTCTGCCCAAATGATCTATGACTAAAAAGTCCTTAAGCGCACGGCAGTTCCACGTTCTATTGCCCTCTAGAAAGAGGGTTCTAAGCGCCTTCAATAAATTGGTAGTCATAAGGATTTTCTTGTTTTTCTTTTTCATCTCCATGAGTGAATCACAAAGCTTAACCATTGCCTGCTTATCCCTTATGATAAACTCGTCGTTTGATTTACCGATTCTAAAAAGCTGATTCGAATCTTCAGATTGATCAAAAGAGTAAAGGCAGTACCAAACGGGGATTCCTTTTTGAGTGAAGTAGTTTGTGATGTCCAAGATTTCATAAAGGTTTAACTGTGAAATTGTGGGTGTCACGCTCACACTTATTCCTTCATTGTGCAGCGTTTCCACGGCTTCCATGGCTTTTTTCCAAGCGCCTGGCACAGCTTTTATGTAATCGTTTTTGGCTTCGTCCAAGCTGTCTATTGAAATTGCCACAAAATCCACGTTTCGCAAAGCCTCAATTTTTTTCGTGGCCATACTGCCATTATCGTACACTGTAGTTACAAAAAAATTTGAGGCGTACTCAATTATCTCGGAGGCATCCTCTCTTAAAAGCGGGTCTCCCCCCGATAATACAATCTCCACGACACCAAGGTCTTTGAGTATGTCTAATCCACGTTTTATCTCTTCAGTTGACAATTCTCTCTGGTCTTGCTCTTTCCAGACGTTGCAGCCTCTGCAATGGTAATTGCATTTCCTAGTAATCATCCACTGAGCATGGTGAGGTCTATTAGGCGTGAGCGCGTTGATAGCTATTCTGGAGACTTTCCGTAAGTTCATATTCAAATCTTGGGCACCGTGTATGTCGATTATGGATGTTTTAATAGACCTAGCCCACGCGTATATAAGTGATGAGGCAAAACGTGGCGAATCTGCGTGAACACTTAGGAAAGCAAAGTTTGTTCCCGCTGCGAGGTCAATAACATCCGATTTATTTTGCGGAGTTGCGAACTTTTATTCGACATGATTAACCAATTTGGTTTTTGAAGCAGGTTTAGGAGCCAAAAGGATCCTTTTGAATATCTCAACTTCTCCAAATCGTTTAATTTTCGATAATGGTTTATTGCTTGCTACGAAAACGGCTTCTCTTTTATTGAAATAGAGTAGTGCTTTTTTAAACTGGAAGAGGCTGGAAAGGATCTTCAGCCACTCTTCAGGTTTTCTATGATACTCTTTTCCTAACGTTTGACCCTTGTACTTGTCCAGTGGAACTGAGAAAACTATTGTTTCTCCTACTCGTCCCATTTCTTTCAATAATCTCATTGCCTCCTGCAAATCAAAGTGTTCTAAAAGACCCTGAGAAAAAACGCATTCAAAGCTCCGAGTTTTGAAAGGGAGTTTGAACCCATCACACGCCATGAATCCTTTTGTGTTTCTTGCGTGATTTTTTGCTACATGCACCAGTTCGACGCTTCTGTCGGACGCTATCACAAATCTGTCTCTCGAAAACAGGTCTTCAGTGAAAGCTCTACCGCTTCCAACTCCTAGAATGCTTTTGAAATTAAGTAAAGCTTTCAGATCTGTAATCCTGTACAGCATTTCAGTAAAATACCATCTTACGCCAAATCTGATTTCATAATGGCGGTGCCAATTTACGAGAGCCATATTTACCCTCTTTTTATTTCAGCACCTCACTACTGTGGAAACACGTTTTAAAGATTTGGCAAGATTTAATCTGTTATAAAAGCGGCTTAAGCGCAAATACTGATCGATTGAGAATCTTAATAAGAAAATGTAGTTGAATAGGGAATATGCACGTGGACGTTGTCATAATTACAAAAAACAGTGAAAACATGCTTAGCGAATGCCTCAAATCTGTTTATGAAAACGTTCCACTCAACCGCCTAATAGTTGTAGATGGGGATTCAACCGATAGAACATTGGAGATAGTGCACGAGTTTCAGAGGAAACATGGAAACGTTTCGGTGATACAAGACAAAGGAACCCGCGCCACGGCAAGACAAAAGGGCATAGACCAAGTGAAAACCGAGTGGTTCATGTTCGTCGATAGTGACGCCATTCTTTGTAAGGACTGGTTCAAGAAAGCCGAGAAACACTTAAGTCAGAACGTCGGTGCGGTCTGGGGAATCGAAGTCTGGTCTACCATCCAGAATCCACTGGTTCTCAAAGTATTCTTGTGGATAACGCGGAAAATATTTGAGCTTCGAGGTGGAACCCATGACACGCTTATCCGCACAGACTTGGTTAAAGACATAGAAATCCCGAAGGCTCTCCATGTTTTCGAGGATGCCTACATCAAAGATTGGATAACCCAGAAAGGATACAAACTGGTTGCATGCTACAACCCATACTGCCTTCACTTTAGACCTGCAAGCGTCTGGACCATTCAGGGTAGCTTAAACATAATAGCCGACGCAATCAGGTTTGGCAGCTTGACTTTGCTTGTTAAATTAACTTTTGCCTACGGCTTCTATACAGTGTATTCGCTGTATCAACTATTCGCAAACAAAAACAGAAACAGAAGTTCATAGTTTTCATGCAATTATTTACCAGAAAACACACTTTTTATCTTCTGCAAAAATTTCTTTTCCTTTTTTCTTTTTTGCGGTAAATTCTGATACGAAAAGAAAAATTAATTTTAAATTCCATCTTCGGGTTGAGGCATACAGAGCGATGATGTTTTGGCTTGAAGCAGCTAAACTGGAAGCTGTTCATGTTTTGAAGAAAAAAGAGAGTGAAGGAAAGCTTGCTTACGGCGTCGCGATAACGCAGTCAACGCAGAGCGAGGCTGGATCTGTCTCGCTGTAGACGGCAAACGCAATGTACCGGTAAGCGCCGGAAGTTGACCCAACATAAATTGTGCTCGGCGGGCCTTCGTAAACAAGGACGGAGTTGACGAGTCTCCAGTCATAATTGTAGTTCAGGGACACGTACACGTGGACTAAGCATGTGGGTGTCCACGAGTAGCCGTAAAAATAAACGTAGCTGTCCGTCGTCATTTCATTATTCAGGCATGCGACTATCGTTCCGGCACCGTAGTACCCGTATATAATCGCGTAGTTGCCGTCTGGCGAGCTGCCTATCATATTTTGCTCGTCATATGCTCCTCCAAGACCCCATATGGCTCCAGAATACTCGATGCTTGACACGTATCGAGACAAGTAATCATATATCTTGAATCCATATTGGCCATTGCTTTCTTTGGCGCTTGTTTCGGAAGTGCAAATTCTTATTCTCCAATAACCACTAGCCTCCATGGACTCTATGTTGATAACTTCCTGTATGCCGCTTCCATCTTGTCGACTATAAGCCACCAAGTAGGCACTTGGGTTATACAGTTCCAAGTCAAAGTCTGCGTTATCTGGTGGATTCAAGACAATTGTTATCCATTGGCCTTGAACTGCGTAAAACTTGAAGTAGTCCACTGTATCCAACGTGTGATTTTCTGGTGGCAAACGGCAAAGACGCCCATAATACCACTCATTCCTCTGCACCAAAGTAGCGCCGCTAAACGTGTTTGAGCCGTCTCCGCCTGAACCGCCATCATTATGCACAGGATACAAATAGTGAGCGCCATTAAGGTCACCCCAGTCAAGGGTTCTTTTACTGTTACCATAATCAGCTTGGTACCACATTGTTTGGTCTTCGTTTCCTGTGATAGTTAGGTCTGATAGACCTATAACATGGCCAATTTCGTGTGTAAGTGTACTTTGAGCGTCAATATCGCTCCCGTCCCACCAAGTAGCTTCAGCATCCAAAGTCCAATCATATTCATCATTAAGCACTACGTCAGTTTCATACATTTTTCCATCAACATCTCTGGCCCAAGTTAGTCCGAGTGCAAGTGGATACAAGGGGTGGTCATCGAAAGTAGACACCCAACCAATACTGTTATGATCATCTGTAACCGAATAGTTTTGCCAATAATTACCTGGGTTATATCTATTACCTTCTGTGAAGTCTACTCCACAACATGGAGCATTTTCCCAAGTAGAAAAAGCTGCTTGTATTGCTGAAAACTCGGCATCACCAGCGATATCAGGTGTGCCGTCAGGATCGATTTGGTATTGCCAAGGCATATCGCTCCAATCTATATGACGACAATCAGATTTAGTCTCAAATCCATAGCCTTCCGACTCTTGAACTGGTGTTGTTGGATGCGGTTCAGATGAAAGTAACATTAAGGGTTCTTGACGAGTTTCAGTAGTTGCATATGGAATGTATCCAGAAAGAGTGTTAGCTGGTTCTTTTATGAAAAACATTACAGTTTGCCCTTTGCTTAAATCAAACATGCTCGGAGGCGTTACTGTGTCATTCAGGAAATAGGGCCAGAGCATGTCAACAGTCAAAGTTAGGTTATCAGTTTGACCTCCTAGATATTTTGCAACGACGATTTGCTCTGAGTTGAGGTTGTCTGTTAATGGAACCTCAACTAAAAGCTCCGCATATGTAAAGATAGTCTGACCTTTACCAAGTTCTTCAAGCTTACAAGAAACATCTTGAACAACGCCAATTCCACTGTGGGTAGATTCATTCTGCCATAATTTGAGAATTTGATTGGAGTTAATAATGTCTGTTGCTTTTTGTGCTTCTTGCACTATTTCCTGATCCATGCTCAACTGTGCTGCTGTAGAAGAGTTTGCAACTGTTGCAAGCAAAAGTATTGAGAAAAAAACGAAGGAATAAGCATTCTTCATTATTTTTTCACCTCCCTTTGGCTGAATTTTTCCACGACGTATCTTAAGTTGGATAGTTTAGTCGATCGCAAAGGTGCAGTTGCCGCTGTTGCTGCTGCCAAGTACATTGAAAGAAACAGTTAGCGTATAGTTCCCCGGTTCTACTTGCGCAAGCGTTCCGTTAAGATACGCTTTTTGGTTCCAATTCCAGCTGAACGATGTCCTTGAATGAGCAGAAAACTTTGGCACAACATCAGGCGGATAACTTGCGTACTCGTCCTCGCCTAAAACGGCATGACCATCCTTTTCTATTACATATCTTATGCTGTAGGGGTATTCCACAGGCCAGTCTTGCGGGTTACTCACGTATATCTCAAAGGTGATTTCTTCGCCCTGCACGTAAGAGAGTTTGTCAGGAACCACTTCGACGTCAACAGGTCCAGGACCGGGCGTAGTTTGGTTGGCACTGTAAAACTCGAAAATTGCGGCTCCAATTATTACCGCAAGCAGCAAAACCGCGGCGCTGAGAATTATGTAGAAGCGTCTGGATCGTTTCTTAGGTTCAGTTTGTGAGCTTTCGCCGTTCAAGCCTCATCACCACTGCGACCTAAAGGGTTAGCTATGGTACAACCTAGTATATAAAATTAACGTCCTTTTCTAATGACTGAATTGTACATAGCAACGGTCCACGCTGAACCCTTTGTTGCGTTAATTTTTAGTTTTAGCGTGCTGACGCCATCTAATTCTGGGTTTTCTAAAAGCTTATCTAAGAGACAGGTAGTTTACTGGCTGTATGCCAAAGATTAAGGCTTTAGCTTTGTTTTCAGGCGGTTTAGATAGTATTCTCGCCGTCAAGTTAATTCTTAAACAACGCATTGATGTAGTAGCCATAAACTTTGCTAGTCCCCTTTGGTCATGTGCAAAAGACGAGCGCGGGGTAACCGAAGCAGCAACGCAACTAGGTGTACCCATTAAAGTCATGTGTCTCGGTGATGAATATTTGAAAATGGTGCGAAAGCCCAAGTATGGCTATGGCAAGAACATGAACCCGTGCATTGACTGCCGGATATTCATATTGAAGAAGGCAAAGAAGTACGCCGAGGAAATAGGCGCAGACTTCATTTTCACAGGCGAAGTTCTCGGTGAAAGACCCTTGTCCCAGCACTTCAAAGCCCTGAAGATAATTGAAGAAGAGGCTGGCTTGAAAGGCAAACTATTGAGACCGTTATCAGCAAAGTTGCTTCCTGAAACGGTCATTGAGAAAAAAGGCTTAGTTGACCGAGAGAAGCTTTTGGGTATCCGCGGCAGATCGAGGAAGCCGCAGATGAAGCTCGCTGCGGAATTTAACATAAAGGATTATCCGTCTCCAGCGGGTGGATGCTTGCTCACGTACCGGGAATACGCGGGCAAACTGCGAGACCTTTTCAAGCACAAGAAGCGCTGCTCCATGGCGGATGTGTCTTTGCTGAAGTTGGGTAGGCATTTCAGAGTTGGCAAAAACAAAATAATTGTGGGAAGAAACGAAGCTGAAAACAATGTTTTAACCGTGAAAAGAGCGCGAAGTGACTATTACTTTGAGGTTCCTGATGTCGGTGGTCCAATCACTATTCTTCAGGGAGCTAAAACCAAAAATACCATTAGAGCAGCAGCGGCTTTAACGGCGTTCTACTCAGATGCGAAAAGCGCCGAGGTCACTGTCAACTTCGGCAGAGAACGCCTAGATAAATCCATAATTGTGTCGGTTCCCACGCGGGCTGAGGTGGAAAGTCTCCGAATCGGCAAGTGTTGAACGGTGAACTGTTGCGTCTCTGCACAACCCTGCCTTTCCGTATACATGGGTTTTTGTTCGGTTTGGAGAAAAATATTTTAATGCACAATGCGACAGATTAACTTGAGGAGTTTACATGCCCACAGCATTTGTGTTAATAAACACCGAAATAGGTTCCGAATCAGATGTGCTGAAGGAACTGAAAAAAGTCGAGGGCGTCCATGAAGCTTCCGCCGTCTACGGAGTCTATGACATAGTTGCAAGAGTCAAAGCAGACACAATGGATAAACTAAAAGAAATAGTAACTTGGCGCATCCGACGGCTTGACAAAGTAAGATCTACACTGACGATGATCGTTGTAGAAGAAAAATAATAGTCCAGCCCACATTTCCCTTTCTTTCCTAGTAGCAAAACGGTTGATCGGTTAGCGAAGCCGTTTAAAAAGACCTTATTGTCACTCTGGCACAATCACACATGTTTAAAGCGTGCTGCTACGCACTCAATTACAGGTGGTAGTGGTGAAAGAGGAATTAAAGTGCCCCTGGTGCGGCACCAGCTTTGAAGACGCAAGAGAGTTGGATACGCATGCCCGAAAACACTATTCCAAAGAACTGATAGCTCAGCAATTTCATATTTTCGTAAAATCAAAACCAAAAGTTAGCTCCGACGAAACTGAATTAACTGTTAAAGTGTGACTGTGCTGCTACAGTCACATAGTTTTAAATTTTTTAGTGCTGAACAAGAATTGTGCGTCTTGGAGTGGGGAAGTTGGGAGAACTCTTTAAAGTCCAGGCGGATGTTTCCTCTAAAAGTATAGCTGCGGCAGCAACTCCCACTATGGCGGATGCACACAATTTTTTGCGGGTTGGATGGCGAGGTTTGGAAACCCACCACATATTTTTGGTAATTCCCTGAGTACGACAGCACACCCGAACCTCTAAATCCAACCACCAAAAAATAAAATTTTTTACTCTGTGCACCTCATTCTCTAGCAGCTGGAGCACAGTTGCGATTGATGAACCATCATGTAATGCATATAGGATTAGATGACACTGACTCGACGAGAAAGGGTTGCACAACCTACGTTACTGCTCTTCTTGTGGAGAAACTTGAAAAGTTAAACGTCAAGTTTCTGGATTATCCAAGCCTGATTAGGCTTAACCCTAACGTGCCGTGGAAGACAAGAGGCAACGGTGCCTTATGCCTTAGAATCGCGCATGCAGCTGGGCTTGAAGACAAAATAAAAGAAGCCGCGATAAGCTTGGTGGAAGAGCATTCTGACTTGGCGTTTAGGGGCACAGACCCTGGCATAGTTTTCATCACTAAAGCGGAGATTCCGGAAGAGCTCAAGGTTTTCGCGAAAAGCACCATAACTGGTATTGCAACTTTGAAGGAAGCCCTACGGCTTATCAAAAAGTTTGAAGGAGAAGCCTTGGGCTTTAACGCTTGCAGAGGCATCATCGGCGCGTTGGCGGCGGTTGGCGAAACCCTTGAAGGAGACCACACTTACGAGTTAATCGCGTATCGCATGGTGGAGAACTGCGGGCTAAAGCGCAAAGTGGATGCGGCTTCCATTTTTGAAATGGACGAGTTAACGCGACCGTGCACGTTTAACAATGTGGATTCAGAGAAGCGCAGGGTAATCATTACGCCGCGAGGACCAGACCCTATCCTTTTTGGCATCAGAGGTGAAACGCCAGAAATCGTTAAAAAAGCGTTCGGAATTGTTAAGCCGCTGGAACCAGTGGAAAGATGGCTGGTTTTCCGCACAAATCAGGGTACAGACGCGCACCTTAGGCGAGTGGCTGCTTTGAACCAGATTGAACCGTATAACTCGGTTATTGTGCGGGGCGTTGTGTCACGGGATCCCCGGCTGGTTCCTTTGCGGCACGTGATTTTTTCCATTAAGGACGAGACTGGGGAAGTTGACTGCGCCGCTTACGAGCCAACAGGTGCCCTTCGCAAAGTGGCGAGAGACCTTATCGTAGGCGACAGCATAGAAGCGTACGGTGCCGTGCGTAAACCGTCAGCGGGCAAGCGTTTGACGGTGAATCTTGAGAAAATCAGCATTCTGGAGCTTGCGCCTAAAATTGTGCTTCAAAACCCAGTGTGCCCAAACTGTGGCAAGCGGTTGAAGTCAATGGGTAAAGACAAGGGATTTCGCTGTGAGAAGTGCGGGGCAAGGTTCAGTGACGCCGTAAAGGTGCAGACCGCAGGGCAAAGGGAATTGAAAGCGGGGCTGTACGCGACTTCAACTAGATCGCAAAGGCATTTAACTAAACCGCTGAGCCGTTACGGCTTAGAAAAGCACGGTGCAGGCGTGGCGGGCATGATTGAAAACTGGCATTTTCCGTAGGAAGTTTTTTTGAAGTAGAATAGGAAACCTGCACCCACCACTGCAACTTTGACTATAGAAATTGCAGCGAACAATGTTATTAGGAAAGGGTCTGATTGATGCTCTGACGTTGGGTTGGCTTCTTGTGGCGGCTGGACTGAAGGCAATTCGAGAGCGGCAAATTCTAGTGGAGCCAAAAGCGGATAATTATCTTGGTTGTTTTCATTGATGTAGCATGATCCACTACCGTTGTAATCGCTCCAGTAATTGCCTTCCACGCCGTCATCCCACGAATTAACGCCAAGATCATCGACTTTTATATAATGAAAGAACACTTGAATGCTTTTATTGTTGTTGTCAATGAAGTTGTTGTGGTGGATGAGGTTGTTCTGCGCGAGACCTTGAAAGCGGATGCCCCACTTGTCATTTTCAACTATGCTGTTTGACATGATTGTATTTCCAGAACCATCATACATCCAAATGCCAATATCATTTTTCGATATAAAATTGTCTATGATACTGCAGTTTGATTCTAAAACTATACCATAGCCCTTGTTTTGTG